>JASHYG010000343.1 GCA_030043215.1 Gammaproteobacteria bacterium | reverse complement strand
CTCAAGGCATCCCGGACTTGTCGCGACAAGACCAAGGGGCACCCGCCACCCGGCTCCGGTTTGTGTGTATACTCGCCCAGGGATTCAAGGGACAGCGCTTCCGTAGAAGAAGCGCGAGTCACAGGCTCGTAAAGAATCGACCCCCCAGAGCGGTGCGACATGGCTGATCCGAGCGGATCAACCCAGCCCCACGTTCCATCGAATGGATATCCGCCGCCTGCGGGCGGGGCCGGCCCGCAGGCTCCCGCGCCAAAGGGAGTGTGGGAGCGGCTCAAGCATCACAAGGTCGCACAATGGACGCTCACCTATGCGGCCGCGGCCTACACGCTGCTGCACGGCGTGGAGATGTTCAGCCAGGCGCAGGACTGGCCACACGTCATCATACGGGTCCTCTCGCTGGTGCTGGTGCTGGGCATTCCGGTGGTGATCACGCTCGCCTGGTATCACGGGGCGAGAGGTCTCAAGTACATCAGCGGCCCGGAATTGCTGATCGTCGCATTACTGCTGTTCCTCATCGGCAGCCTGCTCTGGTATCAGGTACGCAGCGCATCTTCCCGCACCGAGTCAGTCGCTACTGCCGCGCTGGCGACCTCAACGGGTTCCGCCGCTCCCCGCACCTCGGTAGCCGTGATGCCATTCATCAACCTCACCGGAGACCCGAGCAAGGACTACCTGGGCGACGGCATGGCCGAGGAGCTCATCGATACGTTGACACAGGTCCCGGGGCTCAAGGTTCCCGCGCGCACCTCCTCCTTCGCCTACAAGGGACGCAACACGGACATCCGCCAGATCTGCAGGGATCTCGGCGTCGGCACCATCCTCGAAGGCAGCGTCCGCAGCGCCGGGGATCGGATCCGAATCACCGCACAGCTCATCAACGGCCAGGACGGCCTGCACATCTGGTCGCATACCTACGATGAGCAATTCACCAACCTGTTCAAGCTCCAGGATGATCTCGCAAAGGCCATCGTGGAGGCGCTTCAGGCGAGCGTGGGCGCAGCGGCGTCGGCCCCGGTCACCCGACCGCCGCCGACTCGGGATGTGGAGGCATACAACCTCTACTTGCAGGGCCGCTCCGTCCAGAATCGACCGACTGAACAGAATCTCCACCTCGCCCTCGATCTGTTCGGGCAGGCGCTTTCGCGGGATCCGAAATTCGCGCGCGCCCTTGCAGCCCGTGCAGTAGTGCGAACACTCTTCCTTTCGAACGACTATCCCCTAGACAATGCGCTGCAGGACGCCGAGCGCGATGCCCAGCAGGCACTGGCGCTGGATCCGAATCTGAGCTGGGCGCACGCGGCACTCGGAGCCACCAGCGCTTACCGCGCCGATTGGCTCAAGGCCGAAGCGAGCTTCGCGGCGGCACTGGCCGTCGACGGGCGCAATCCGGACACCTACGAGGGCTACGCGTACGAGGTATTGGCCGCTACGGGTCGGCTGCATCAAGCGCTCGCGGAGGGCAGTGAAGCCTACCATCTCGCGCCCGCGAGCGAGCTCTACGCTGAGGTCATGGCGGCCTTGAGCTCCCTGACGGGCCTGGATGCGGACGCCGTCAAATACGCCCAATTGGCAACGGCGCTGGGCTTCCCGCCCAATGTCGTTCCGATGCCTCAGATCTACGCGAATGCTGCGCGGCGAGGTGCACGCTATGCAGAAGCGGCGGATCTCCTGGTGCCAACCCTCTCCGACCGTGTTCGCGGCGCCGGCGGTGCCGAGGCGATGCGAGCAGTGTTTGCCGCACTGGGCGACCCAGCAAAGAAACCCGCAGCGCGTCAGGCGCTCCAGAGTCTCGTGCTCAAGCTGGGGGGCGACGAACGCGTGTCGAGTACCAGGCGCGACCTGATCTTCGACTTCGTCCTGCTCGATGCGCTCGATCCTGCCTACGACCTTGCCGACCGATACGTCGACGAATTCGAGCGCTCCGGGATCGGCGGGGGAGCGACCTTGTCATTCCTGTGGCTGCCGGAAATGCGTCCGTTCCGCAAAGACCCGCGATTCCAGCGCTTGGCGACGCGTCTTAATTACATCGCGTACTGGAAGCAGTACGGGCCCCCGGACGGATGCGATTTGAAGGACGGCAAATTGACCTGCCGATGAGGAGGAGCTTAAGGTAAACCTTAGGTAGCGTGTCATGACCGGAATCACCACCTATTCTCTGCGAGGCGCTCTTGCGGCACTCGCCGCGGGGATGCTCTTGGATGCGTGCGCGAGCACCGGTTCGCTGGCCACGGTCGCGACCGGGGGCGCTCCAAGTGCGACGCCTGGCGGGAGCGATGCGGCGACCGTCTCGGCCCCCGTGCTCGAAGCCGTCACGTTTCATACGCAGCTGCAGCGCTACCAGACCGTGTACCCGGAATTGCACTTCCACGACGCCAGCGGAACGGTCCGTTACATCCACCGGGAGCTCGTGGCCACTGACGACCTGGGACTCAGCGGTATCAATACCGACAGTATCATCCGAATTCCTGCGGAGCTGCAGCGGGAGGGAACCGTCTTTGTCGGCGGCTGGAGCTGCGGGCCGGGTAGATACTACGTGACGATCCGCGCCTTCCTGGTCAACCTCGAGGGCCGCAAGAGCAACACGCTGCAGTACACGATCCACTGCAACGGCGGATGACGCCGTGTAATCGGCAGCTCGGGGCCGAGAGCGCCTCCTCATCACGTGGCTCGAAGAAAATGACCACCCTCGTGCTGGTGCGCAATCGTTCAGCTTGCCTTCGGCGGTCACGGCGCTTGGGACGCGGTGAGCTTGCGCAGCTCGGCGATGCGGGCGAGGGCGGGCGGGTGCGAGTCGTAGAACGCCGAGGCGATGGGGTCGGGCGTCAGCGTCGTCGCGTTGTCGCGGTAGAGCTTGACGAGCGCGGCGGCGAGATCCGCCGCACTCGCGTGCG
>JASHYG010000342.1 GCA_030043215.1 Gammaproteobacteria bacterium | reverse complement strand
CCGGCACCACGGTCGACCTGACCGGAATCCTGAGCAGCGCCTCCGGCGTCAAGGATTCTTGCTGAGCCGGCGGTAGTACTCCGCGACAGCGTCCTGATACCCGGGCGGCACCGTCTGAGGGCGCTCGCTGCGAACGTCAACTCCCTGCCCCTCGCCCGTCTGCTGACGAAGCTGCAGCTCCAGCCGGTCCACGTCGCTCAGCACGCGCCCGTACAGCTCCTCGACCATCGCCGGATTGCCGGGGAAGCGCCGCGGATCGAGGTGCTGCATGGAGCGGATCAGCTCATCGACCTCGCGGCGGCGCTCTTGATCGTCGCCGACCGCGCGCCGCAGCTGCCCAAGCTCGCTCATGCCCTGCCGATAGCTCTGCTCGGCATCCGCCGTGGACATGGGTGGAGGCGTCGAGGTGTCCGGAGCCGCTGCGCGGCCGCCGCCAACGCCGTTGTTTCCCGTGTTCCAGCCTCCGTTCACGAATCCGCCGACGCCTCCGCCGCCCGCAGTCACGGGCCCCGCGATTCCGCCGTTCGCGCTGATCTGGCCGCCGCGGCCGGCTTGCTGACCTTGCCCAGCCTGGCCACGCTGATTGCCCTGCCGTTGCTCCGCCGAGCTGCGAAGGTCCGGATCGAGCGCCGCAAGGCGATTGCGCAGCCGCTCCACGTCGTCCAGCGCGTCCTGGGCCGGCGGTGCGCCCTGCGCGAGCGCCTCGCCCGCCTGATCGAGCTGATGACTCAAGTTCTGCAGCGACGCCTGGATGTCACCCTCCGTCGAGTCCGCGAGCGCAACATAGCCGCGGCGCATCTGGTCGGCACTGCGCTGCAAGAGGTTCTGCGTCTCGGACTCGTCGAGATCGTTGAGCGCATTGCGAATGGTCGAGGCCGCCTCGCGGCTGCGCGGGAGCGTATTGCGCTCGGCATCCCGCATCCGCCCCTCCAGCTGCCCGAGATCGTCCGCGAGCTTCTGGCGATCATCGATCATCGTCTGCACGTCGCCCGGACCGCCGGTCAAGCTGGGTATCGGCGGCAGATCCGACGGCCCCCCGTCCGTTGCGCTCGGCTCGGCAGACGGCAGCCGCGCCAGCGCTTGCAAGCGGGCCGACTGCCTGCGCTCCTCGCTCGCGAGCCGATCGGCTTCCCGCCGCAACGCTGCGAGCTGTGTCTGAGCTTCCTGCTGCTGGATGCCGCCCAGGGCCTGCATGGCCTGCCGCAGCCGGTCGGCGGCGCGGCGCGCGCCGGCGTCGTCCCCCTGGTCCACGGCACGGCGCATGTCGTCCTCGGCCTGATCGAGCTGTCTCAGCGCCTGGGCGATGCGGCCACTCGCGGCGCCGGGCTGGCCGCTGCTCCCGCTTTGCTCGCTGCTCGCAGTTTGCCCGTCCTGTCCACTCTGTCCACTCTGCCCGCTCTGTTCGCCCTGAGCGCTTTGTCCGCTCTGCCCGTTGCGGGCCAGCTGCTCCAGCTGCCGGCGCAACTCATCCGCCTGCCGACGCAGCTCCTCCTGCTGCCAACGCTGCTCGGCAGTCTGGCTTCCCGCACTGCGCTGCGCCGCCAGCGCATCCTGCCGCTGCGCGAGCTCATCGAGCTTGCGCAGCGCATCGTCAACCTGGCTCGAGCCCTGGCTTGCGGAGGAGGAGGCATCCGGGCGGGTCTCGTACTGATTCTTTTGCATGTCGAGCTCGAGGTCGAACAGACTCGCCAGGTCCCGGCCGGCCGAGTTCACGGCGCCACCGCCTCCTCCCATGCTGCCGAACGCCACCTCGATCTGCCGGAACGTCGCCTCCGCGCGTAGCAGATGCTGCAGGGCCTTCTGCTCCGCGGGGATCGCATCGCTCCACTTCTGTCCGCCGAGGCTCTGCACGGCCGGGCTCATCGCCTCCGCCGCGGCGCCCATCTCCTGCTCGAAGCTGCCGATCGCCTCGTTGTCCACCGAGAGATCGCGCAGCTCCACCCGCCCGGCGAGCGCAACGGACTGCGACCTCAGCGTGCTCTGCACGTCCGAGAGGAACTTCGCCTGCTCGGCCGCCTGCCTGGGCGAGCCGTTCTTGAGACCGGCCTGCTTCCAGGTCGCCTCGATGACCTCCTTCTCCCGCTCCGCAATCTGCGCCTGGCCGTTCCCGAACCCTCCGCCTCCGCCGCCCGCTTGCTGGGACTGCGAGAAGTCCCGCTCGAAGGGGTCCACCTGGATGAACGCGATGTCTGTGTGCGATTCCGTGCGCGCATCCTTCGCCGTGGCGTAGTAGCTCACGACGTCGCCCGGAACGAGCTTCAGGCTCTCCAGGCTGATCACGGTCGCGCCGCTCGCTTGTTTCGCCCCCGCGGCTCTCGGAAGAGAGACGGTCCGCTCCGCGCCGCCGTTGACGGAGTAATGGAGCGCGAGATCGGTAAGGCCGAAGGCATCCGCAGCCCTGGCGCCGATGGTGACCTCCTCGATCGGGCTCGCGCGGTAGTCGCCCGTCGGCCGCGTGATCGCCACCTCCGGTGGTCGCACCTCTCCGGCCTCGATGAAGTAATCCTCGGACAGGCGAAGCGTCTCGCCGCGGTCCCGAGCCGCAACGTGATACGCCCCGTCCCGCTCGATCGGCACGGTGGCGCGGTACGTATCGGCCGGGCCAGTGCCGCCGGTGAGCGGAATCTGCCGCCCGTCATCGAGCACGAGCACGCCGCTCAGCAGCGGCCGGTCCGTCCGCACTTCGAGCTGTGCCTCGGTGCCCGTCACCGCCCGCAGATCTCCGCCATGCTCCTCCACGGCGTCAGCGAGCTTCGTCCACGCGGGATAATGATAGGTGACGCGAATCTGCTTGACGCCCGGCACATCGACCACACGCAAACGATAGTGGCGCGAGACGAGTGCGCCGGCCTCAACGTAGTACTCGACATCCTGCGGAATGCCCGCAAGGAGGAACTCGAAGCCGGGGCCCTGCGGCGCAGGCTGCATGGTGACGGGGTCCCACCGCGACGCGTCACCGTACCGGACGTACATCCGCACGCGATCCGTCTGCAGCCCGAGCGGCTGGGCGGTGACGAGCTGATCCCCGTTCCGGCGCACCGCCGCATCGCCCGGACTCACCCGAATGGCGTACAGAGGACTGGCCGGCGGCCCCATCCAGAG
>JASHYG010000341.1 GCA_030043215.1 Gammaproteobacteria bacterium | reverse complement strand
CGCTACCATGTTGCCTGCTTTCGCCGGACCCGGCTCCACCGCGCCCGCACCCACGCCGGCGGTGGTGACGCACCGCTTCCTGATCAAGCGAACATTCCCCGCCGGGGCGTTGGACGGCCTCGACCAGGCCGCCAAGAACAGGATCAACGCCACCAACGCCAAGTTCCACGTGAAGTGGATCCATTCCTACGCCACTGCCGACAAGCAAACGACGTTCTGCATCTACGAAGCGCCCAGCGAGCGGGCCATCCGGGATGCGGCGCGGGCCAGCAACATACCCGTCGACACGGTGTTCGAGATTCCGGTGACATTGAATCCGCACGGCAAGGATCTCGTGATCCGGTGAGTCACTTGGCACGGTGGGCGCGGCAGAAGCCATGGCGCCCACCGTGCTGGCGCTCACACTCCGCGGCAGCGCGCGGCAAAAGAGCGCGCTGACGACCGATCGACTCTCCGCGATCCCACGCCGGGAGGCTACCCAATGAAAGCCTGGCTGGTATTTCTCGCCGGCATCTTCGGGGCGACCAGTGTCCGCAGCCAAAATCTTCCGGCGCCGCTGCGCGCTCTGATCCGCAACGGAGTGACCATCGAGGCTGAGATGCCGGCGCCGCAAGGCTTCAAGGGCTACGTGGGTAAATACGGCAGCGACCCGATTCCGGTCTACCTGCTGCCCGACGGGAAACACGTCATCGTCGGCACGCTGTACGACGCACAGGGAAAGGATCTCACCCAGACCGCATTTCAGGCCGCGATCAAACCCGGACTGGACCCCGCGCTGTGGGATCAACTCGGGCACGCGACGTGGTTCGCCGAAGGCGCCTCGAGCCCCGCGCGCGTCGTTTACGTTTTCACCGACACCGAGTGCCCGTTCTGCCACACGCTGTGGCTCGTGTCGAGGCCGTACCTGCGTCATGGCACGACGCAGGTACGCAACATCGTCGTCGCGGTCATCGCACCCGAGAGCCTCGGGCGCGGTGCAGCCGTGCTGATGGCCGCAGATCCGGCATCAACGTGGCGAAAGCACGAGCAGGCCTTCGGGCACAGTCCGCTCAAGTCGCCGGCATCCATTCCGCCGGCAGTGGGCGCGAGAATCGAATCCAACCAGGCATTGCTCGCGCGCTTCAAAGCGAACGGCACGCCGGTGACCGTCTATCGCGACGCCAGTGGCAAGGTTCGAATGATCCAGGGCGTACCCGACGAGGATACCTTGCGCGCGATCTTCGGCGGTTGATCCATCCATGGGGCTCGGACCGACGCCTGCTCGATGAGTAAGCTCGTGTTCGGTCCTAGGGATTTCGGCACTCTGCAATTCGATGCGCAGCCACCCGACTTTCGAAGGGATGATCGGGTTCGACTTCGAGCGCTGCGGGGTGCGCGTTCGTTACATTGGTCGCCGGCAGCGATTCGAGCGGACTGCGTGTTCCCGCCGCCGACGACGCGAGTACATGCGTGTAGATCATCGTCGTGCTCACATCGCTGTGGCCCAGTAGTTCCTGCACACGTCGGATGTCGACGCCCGAGTCGAGCAAATGCGTCGCGAAGGAATGGCGGAGGGTATGGGCAGTCACCTTCTTCGGTATGGCCGCACGCCCGGCGGCGCGAGCGATTGCCCGGCTGACCCTCTGTGCATGGAGATGATGCCTGCGAAGGGAGCGACTCCTGGGATCGACGCACAAGCTCGGAGAGGGGAAGACCCAATACCACGCCCAGCTCTCCGGCGCGTGGTGAAACTTCCTCAGAAGTCCCTCCGGAAGCGCGACGCCGGCGACGTTGCCGGCACGATCCCGCGCCCAGACTCCGCGCGCATGCGCGATCTGCGACTGCAGGGCACTCCGAGCCGCCTGGGGAAGCATGACGACGCGGTCCTTCTTCCCCTTTCCTTCGCGCACGACGATGATCTTGCGGTCGAAGTCGACGTCTTTGACACGCAATGTTAGGCATTCGGAGAGGCGCAGCCCCGCGCCATAAAGAAGGGCTGCAATCGTCCACAATCGAGGCTCGATGGCGGCGAGCAGCCGCGCGACCTCTTCGCGAGACAGGACGACGGGAATTCGGGCGGGGCCGCTCGGACGTCCGATATTCTGGAGCCAAGGCAGGTCGAGGCCGAGAACTCGTCGATACAGGAATAGTATCGCCGCGAGCGCTTGCCTATGGGTGGACGCCGCTACCTTACGCTCGATGGCGAGGTGAGTGAGGAATCCTTCGACCTCCGCGGCGCCCATTTCTCTCGGGTGCCGCAGATGATGGAAGCGGATGAAGCGCCGGGCCCAGAAGACGTATGCTTGCTCGGTGCGCAAGCTGTAGTGCAGGTACCGGATCTGCTCGACCAGTTGATCGAGCAGCCGAACAGATCGCAGTGGGCGCCCAGGAGCTTCCATAAAGGTGGCCGGGACTGTATGTCTGTCCAGGAACCCGGTCAAGCGTACAATCCACACGAGAGCGGCGACGTCCGACAGATTATTTGGCAGATGCCAGGTTATTCTGCAAATCCGATGTTATTCGTCATCAGCCTCGCAGCTAAATCAAGTTAGATCTCGCTGGTGAGTCGCAAGGAGTGCTGATCCCGGCAAGGTCGCGACGATGAATTCTGCACCAGCCTTCGCGTCCACCGCTCGATCCGCGCCCAACCCCTTCGATCGTGGCAGTAGGGTGCCTTCGCTCGAGCTCGCCCGACACTTCGGTTTTGGCGTCGCAGCATCCCTGTCCGCATGTCGCCTTGACGCGAGGCCGCTTACGCGGGTTCTGACGCGCTCTGGAATGGATGGCTCACCCCCGGCGGCTCCGCTAAACTCAGCGAGTCGGACCCGGTGGGCACCCGGTGCCTTCGGTTGGGCGAGTTCTAACAATCGTTGGAGCGGACCGTGACACGCTTCTACATAGCAAAGGCGTCGGCATTCGCTTCGCATGCCGACGCAGGGCGCGACCGGACCCCGCGTTGGGCGGCCGCTCAACTTCGGCGTTAGATCTCGCTGGCGGGTCGCAAGGAGCGCTGATGCCAAGCAAGGGCGCGATGATGAACTCGGTGCCGGCCTTTGCGTCGACCGCTCGGTCTGCGTCCAATCCCTTCGTTCATGGCTGTAGAGTGTCTTCGGTCGAGCTCGGCTGACACTTCGGTTTCGGTGCTGCAACAAGGCGACCGCATGTCACCTCGGCGCGGGCGTGCTCGCGCGG
>JASHYG010000340.1 GCA_030043215.1 Gammaproteobacteria bacterium | reverse complement strand
ATCCGCAGCCGCACGACGAAGTCGAGGGGAGCCCCCGTCTTCACATACCTCTCCATCGCCTGCGCAACGATTGGGCGGTCGTCGGGGTGCGTATGCGCTCCGGCATCCTCGAGGGGCCCGAACCGCTCTCGCGCCTCGTATCCGAGCAGCGCCTCGAAGCTCGAGGAGTGCCAGCGGGTCCTCTTGATGTAGTCGAGCTCCCAGTGGCCCTCGAGGCTCGATAGCGAGGCGCGCTCCAGCCGGCGTTCCGCATCGCGCAGGCGGCGCAGCTGCGACAGGGCGGCGGCGCCCAGAGCAAAGACCAGCAGGACGAGCACGCCTTCGTGCAGCCACGGCGTTCGGGTGGCGACGGGCAGGGAGAAATCGAGGGCGAGTATCAGCAGCGAGATGCCGACCGCATGGGGAAGCAGATTGCGTCGAGAACTCATGCTGGCAGCCGCGGAGACCCCTCCGGGGTCGGGGTCGGAGAGGCTAACTTGCAGCGCCTTGATGACATATGCCGTGAGGGAAGTCACGACTGCGGGAACTTGCGGGGGGTCCGGCCGGCAAGCGCGACCCAGGACTCACTTTTGCACCCGGCTCGGCAGCGCCCCTTGCGTCACCCCTTGCGGCGCCCTTCACGGTGCCCTTCGCGGCGCCGCTGCAGCGCCCGCGTGCCGGACAGCGCTCATTGCCCGCTTACGGCATGGAACGTACACTTGCTCCCAACTGGGGGCCTCGTCCCCTCCATCTCAATTGCCGCGCGCGCGGCCGACTAGAATGTATACGTCATCCCTGCGGAGCGGCACAGTCTCATTCGGCGTCTGCCCGGGCGGCTGCAAAGGGCATACGCATGTGGAAATCCATCCTCGTCATAGGCATTGGAGGCGCCCTGGGCACCCTCCTGCGCTGGTGGCTCGGCTCGAAGCTGAACAGCTATTTCCCGACGATCCCGCCGGGCACGATCGCCGTCAATCTCGGCGCCGGCTACATCATCGGTGCGGCCATCGCGTTCTTCTCGTCGTTTAGCGCAATCGCGCCGGAGTGGCGGCTGTTCGTCATCACGGGCTTCTGCGGCGGACTGTCCACGTTCTCCACGTTCTCGGCGGAGCTCGTCACGCTCCTGCGCGAGGGACAGGTGCTTTGGGCGTTGGGCGAAGTCGCCGTCCATCTCTTCGGCTCGCTGCTCATGGTGATCGCCGGGATCGGCACGGTTGAATGGCTGAGGGGTTGAGGGGAACGGCCCCGAGGGGATCATCATGCAAGGATCGTTCTTCCGATTCTACGTGCACGAGAATCAGCGCCACCGCGGCCGGCTCGTGTGGGAGTGGCTGCTCGAGCAGGCGAACAAGCTCGGCATCCGCGGCGGCTCCGCGTTCCGTGCCATGGCGGGATTCGGCAGGCATCACACGCTGCACGAGGCCCACTTCTTCGAGCTCGCCGGCACGCTCACCGTCGAGGTGGAGTTCATCGTGACGCAGGAGGAGGCCCAGAAGCTCCTCGACCGGCTGCATCAGGAAAAGGTCCGGCTGTTCTACGCTTACACTCCCGCGTGCTTCGGCGTGATCAATCCGGACGCGGCGGATCCTCCGTCCGTAGGAGACTGCGTATAGCGCACCGGGGAGGCGGCCGCCGAGTCCGCGGTGCCGGCCGCACGAGCCCCGCCGAAGATGCGCCGATAGAGATCGACGCCGTAGCTAGTCGGGAGCGGCTCGCCCTCGATGAGGCGAAACGTCCGCCGTCCGTCCGGCAGCCTCTCCGCGCGCAGGAACAGGGCTCGCTCCCGGTCCGCGAGATACAGGCCCTGCGCGAGATCGTAGAGGTGCGTGACGTAGAAGATGCGGATACCGGCCTCGAGCAGCGCCCGGACGACTTGCCGCGCGATCTCCGACCCCTCCCGCTCGTTCGTCGAGGCGAACGATTCGTTGAGCAGCACGATGCTGCCGCGCCGCACCTCGTCGATGAGGGTGCTCATGCGGCTCAGCTCCTCGTCGAGCTTCCCGCTCCTCATGCCGGCGTCTTCCTCGCGCTTGTAGTGGGTGGCGAGGCCGGCACACACGGAGGCGCGGAAGGACTCGGCCGGCGCAAAGAGCCCGCACTGCATCATGAGCTGTGCCTGTCCGACGCTGCGCAGGAACGTCGTTTTGCCGCCTCGGTTGGCGCCGGTGATCATGACCAGCCGCTTGCGATCGGCGCTCACATCGTTGCCGACGACCCTCTCCCGCACGCTCAAGCTCAGCGACACGTCATAGAGCCCGCGGGCGCAGAAAGCGGCCTCACCCGCAGGCAACGGCTCCGGCATCGCAAGCGGCTCGCCTTTCTCCGCGAGACGGTCGCGCAGATTGAGGCAGCCGACGTAGAAGCCGAGCTCCGCGCGCAGCATCGCAAAGAAGCCGAGAATGTGATCGGCCGACTGGCCGAGGCTCCCCGCGACGAGAGCCACTCCGCGGCTGCGAAGGTCGGCGAGAGCCTGCAAGCCCGCCTCGTCGCGGTCGGCCACCTGATAGACAAGACTCGTCTTCTCGGAGGCGGCGATCTGCTCGACCCAGGATTGAATGCGCTGGAGCAGGCCCTGCGCGGCCTCCCGAGGCTTGCGCAGGACGTACCGGACCCCCTTGTTGCCTGCGCCGAGCTCCGCGCTCATGAGAACCCCGCCGCGAAACCTCAGGCGCGACAGATGGTCTTCGACCGTCCGCAGGTAGCTGTCGTCGAGCTCCTCCGCGAGCATACGGAAGAATCTCCCGAAGCCCTCGGAGCCGAATGCCGGAGCGCGCTCGTCGGCGATGCGCCGCAAACGCCTCAGCAGCTCGAGAAACATCTGGAGGACGTCGAGCGAGCGATGCAGCAGCCCCTCGGGGTAGCGGTTGAGGGTCCATCCCCAGATCTTGCGCTCGCGCTCGAGGGCCTCGACGGCGAGGGCATAGATCCCCCTCACGACCGCAGGCTGCTCCAGGCAATCGGCAAGAATGCGCTGCCGATAGCCGATCTGCGCAGGCTCCGCAAGACTCGCGAGGACAGCCGTCTGCGCGACCCCGCGCAGGAACTCGTCCCCGGCGGCCATCGCATCGAGCAGCGTGTCGAGCCCGAGATCCTGCGTCAAGGCGGTGGCCGCCGCGGGTAAGCTGCCCTTTGGATCGAAGTCCCGGTCCCGGAACATGAGGTAGGCCTTCACGGCGCGATGCGCTCCCTCAGATCCTGGTACGACAGACGGTACTTCTGGGCAATGGCGAGCGCATAGGCGAGCCCGTCGGCCGGCTGCCGGACGACCTTGAACGTCCGCACCGCAGGGTCGCGGGGATCCACCGTGCTCATCATGCTCACCGTCTGCGGGCCGAGGGACGCGAGCTCGTCGAGAAAGGTCACGCAGACACAAAGCGTATCCCGCTCGATGATCCGCCGCAGGATCTCCTTGTTGAGGAATAACGCATCGCTCAGCGTCGTGGACCCGAAGCTCTCGTTCATGATGATGATGCTGCTCGATGTCGCCTCGCGCAGAATCCCGTGCATCCGCACGAGCTCGTCCTCGAGCTTGCCGCTCAGGCTCTGGACCTCCTCCTCTCTCTCGAAATGGGTGAACAGCCGATCGAAGAGCAAGAGCCTCGCCTTCCGCGCCGGAACGGGGCAACCGAGGCTCGCAAGATAGTGGAGCTGCCCGAACATCCGGGAGAAGGTGGTCTTGCCGCCCTGATTGGCTCCGGACACCACCAAGATCCGCTCCGGGTCAGCGAGATGGAACTCGTTCGTGACCACTTGGCCCTTGTCGCGGACGAGCTTGTCGGCCAAGGCGAGGTCGAAAGCCTCTTCGGCGTACACCTCCTTGGAGCGGTCCATAACGTCGGGATAGCAGAAGGCGAGCGCGGCGGGCTTGAATCGCTCGGCATGCTCGAGGCAGGCGATGTAGAACTGCACCTCCCGGTCGAAGCTGCGGATCGTGGGATCGAGCCACTCGCGATGGCGCTCGCAGTACTCGCTTAGAGCAGAGAAGACGTCAGGAAAGAGCAAGGCCACACGGTCGAGTACCGCCGCCTCGACGTGGTTCATGTCGAGCGAGTCGTAGAATTTGAACGCGTAGGTCCGGGCCGCGCCCTGCTTGAACTTCTCGAAGGTCTCGAGCACCTCGGCGCCGTAGTCTGCCTCCGACTCGTACCGCTGGACCTCGACGCGGTTGCCTTCGATGGCGAGCCCGTACTCGATCGCCGACAAGCTCGTTTGCAGGGCGCGCGTCTCCGACTCGAGCGCCGTGAGCGGCCCGGACGCGGCGTAGGCCGCGAGAAAGTCCAGGAAATCCCGTAGGCCTCGCGAGCGCGGAGCAGCCTCGGCCAGACCGTGCGTGAGGCTGACGACAGCCTCGCAGTAGATTGCCACCGCGTCGAGAAAGCAGCGCTGCTTCTGGCGGAGGTAGTGGAGCTTTTCCGCCTCGGCGAGCCGGTCGCGGATCCGGCGCATGCCCTCGGCGAAGGCCGCAATGTGGCGCGCGAGCGCCGCGCGCTCGAGGTCGCGGAAGACCTCGTGCCGGTAGCGAATCGCTGCGGCATCGTGCAACGGCCTGAAAAAGATCGATGCGAGCCGGTACTCGTCGCGGCCGGCGGTGATGGAGCCGACGATCTGATCGAGATTCAGGTCGCGGAAGAACTCGGGAGCTTCCGGCGCCTCGATCTCGCCCCCGACAGGCCTCTCGAACAGGATGCTGTGGAACGCCAATGGCGCTGCCTCTCAATGTCAATGCCGAGGCGCCGCGGGCCGAACCAAATCGAGCGCGCCATACCGCACGGCGACCTCGGTATCGGTGCACAGCACGGTCAGAAAGAGCTTCCGGCCGCTCCAGTAGCGCCCGTCCCGCGCGAGCTCCGTGCATTGAACGATCCAGCCCGGCCGGCCTCTCGCGGCGGCGAGCAGCCGCTGCTGCTCCTCGGGCTCGAGCGCCGGAAGATTCAAGCTCTCGCGCCGCGCATCGAGGAGCCGCCGCAGGCGCCGCGCGGAGGTCAGCGGCATGCGCACCGACAGAGCCCCGAATCTCCATGGCTTCATCTCTTGACGCTCGCGCTGATCGTCGACATCGACCGCCGACAGCGCTCCGACGAGCCCGCCATGCAGCCGGCGCAGGAAGGAGACCATGGCGTTGCTCACGCAATCGAGATGATCGAGGAGCAGCACGCCCGCACGCTGATCGGCGGCCGTCCGCAGGCGATATCGCGCCGTGCGCCGCGTGACATCGAGCGTATCGACGGCAGGATAAGCCCGCGCGAGCGCGCGCGTCACATCATCGAGCGTCGAGGTGACGGCCGAGAGCCCGCAAGGAACGTGCGCCCGCACGAGCCGCGACTCGAGCTCCGCGAGCACGGCCGACTTCCCGCTGCCGCGCGGTCCATAGAGGGCGAGGTGCTCGCCGTTCTGCAGCCGGGTCTCCAAAGCCGCGACAAAGGCTGCATCGTAAGGGCGCACGTTCGAGCCGCGTCGGCCCATCGCGCTACGCGCAAAGCTGCCGGCCCTTGCATACGGGGAAGTCGTGACCATCGGATGCCTCTGTGCCATCGAGACGAGCGATCGCAGGCATCATCAGCCACAAGGCGGTAGGAGGAATGCCATCTCCAGTCGCGAAGAGTGTACGAGCTGCCGAAGCCAATCCGCAAGGGGCCGCGGTCAACCGCCGCGGCCCCGGGGCGCGACGCTGCGATCCTGTGGCGTGATGGCGCGATCCCGAGCCGCGATGGCCCGGTGCCCAGCGACGAAGGAGGTCGCGCGTCGTGCCGCCTGAGTCTCCTCGTCGCTCGCGAGTCCCGCGCGGATGGCGTCTCGCTTCATCACATAGCGCTGCATGTCCTCGGCGAGGCGCTCGGCCGCCATGCTCTGCCGTCGCTCCAGCGCGCGGGTGAGGGGCCGATCGCCGAGCTGCGATGCGATCAGGCGAAGATGCGGCAGGCAGAGCGAGGGCACGTTGCCGGGCTCGCCGCTCGGGGGAGCCTCGTGCATCCGCGCGAGCTCCGAGACCGCTCGCGACTGAGCCGCGCCCTCGACCGCGCAGACCGGGCAGCTCGGCGCAGCGTCGTGGGCGCTTTGCCGTGCACCGTCAGGCTGCACCGGCGAGGAGCTCGCCGCACGCAGATCGGTCGCGAGCCGCTTCGCGAGTGGAGTGAGCGCGACGCACACGTCGCGATCGGAGGCTAGCGAGGCGTAGAGCCACGTGTGCGGCGCGCAGAGGCCGCCCGCGGAGGCCAGCCGCTCCCGCTCCTCGGCGCGAGTCACCAAGTCATACTGATATTGCCGCATGAAGTCGAACAGTGTGTCGGCGACGCGCGCGCAAATGGCGCACTCCTCCATCCTGAACGAGCGTTCGGCGACGCGCGAGACATCGTGGCCGCCGGCGGCCGGAGCCGCGGGAGCGGAGAGGCGGAACTGAGAGAGACCGGCCAGCCCATCGAGGCGGGCGCGGAGTGGCGAGGGGTCGCCGTCGAGAGTGGCGAGCAGCTGCGATGCGCGGTCGCACATCGAGCGCAGCAACTGCGCGCTCCTCTCATCGACCAGAAAGCGCGTCAGGGCTCGCTCGAGCCCATCGATTCCGCTCGCGGCGAGCGCCGCGGCGTTTCCGCTGGATTTTGCGGCCAACGCCTCGCGCGCGGACAGCGAGAAGATCGGCGGCGCATCCGGGCCACAGACTTCCGCCAGGCGGGCGCGGACGTAATTCTCGACCTCCGGCCGGGCCTGCGGCGCCGCCATGTCGTGCTTGTTGAGGACGAAGAACAGCTTGCGATTCGCGCGGGAGAGAGAGCCTGCGGCGAGCAGCTCCTCTTGAGTGAGGGGGCCGTCGTAGCCGGAGACCATGATCACGGCGTCGGCTTCCGGCAGGAAGCCCTCCGTCGTGCGGGTATTCTCGGCAAT
>JASHYG010000339.1 GCA_030043215.1 Gammaproteobacteria bacterium | reverse complement strand
CGACGCAGCCGAGGCAGCCGAGGCAGCCGAGGCGGCGAACGCCGCGGTGCTGCCGGCGGCGCGGGAGTTCCTCTCGCCGCTTCTCGGCTCGAGCCTCGCCACCCTCATCATCTTCATTCCGCTTGCGTTCCTCTCCGGCATCACTGGCGCCTTCTTCAAGTTCCTCTCGGTGACCATGGCCTCCGCGTTGATCGTGTCGTTCATCCTCGCGGCGCTCATCGTACCGTTGCTGGTGCGCGCGTCGGTCGACTTCGGGCTCTGGCGCGATCCCGCCGAGACGCACGGCAGCCGGCTCGCGCGCTGGCACGGCCGCCTGCTGAGCGCGGCTTTCATGCGGCCTTGGGTGATTGCTGCAAGTGTGCTCGCGCTGATCGCCGCGGGCCTCGTCGCCTATTTGCACGTCGGGACCGGCTTCCTGCCGAAGATGGACGAGGGCGGATTCGTGCTCGATTATCAAACCGCCCCGGGTACCTCGCTCGCCGAATCCAACCGCGAGCTCGAGCAGGTCGAGGACCTCCTCCACGCCGATCCGGCCGTCTACACGTACTCCCGCCGCACCGGCGCCGGACTGGGTGGCGATCTGAAGGAAGCCTATCAGGGAGACTTCTTCATTCGCCTGGTCGCGGCCTCGCGCCGCCCCGATCTTTGGACGGTGATGGATCGGATCGCCGACCGGGTAGCAAGCGAGGTGCCGGGCATCACCTTCGATCCGCATCAGCTCCTCGATGACATGATCGGCGACATGGTCGGCCGGCCGGAGCCGGTCGTCATCCAGTTGACCGCGAAGGATCCCGACGCGCTCGTCCCGACGGCGCGCACGGTCGCGGCGGCGATCTCGAAGGTGCCGGGCATCGTGCCGGATTCTGTCGACAGTGGAGTCATCCCGGCCGGAGACGCGCTGGAAGTGCACGTCGACCCAGCCGCGGCCGCCGCGCAGGGCGCTAGCGTCAAGGACGTGCAGGACCAGATCGAGCGTTATCTCTACGGGGCCGTCGTGACCCGCTATGTGGGCGCGGTGGAAGACGTGGGCGTGAGGCTCCGGCTCGATTCCGCGGCTGGCACGATCTATCGCGACGATCTCGGCAAGCTGCTCGTCCGCTCACCCTCCGGCCGGCTGTTTCCGCTGCGCGCCGTCGCGCGGGTCGACTTCGTGAGCGGTCAGCCGCAGATCACGCGAGACAACCTCGCGCAGGTGGTTGACGTGACGGCCGAGATCGGCGGCGGGCACGACCTCGGCACGACGCTCACTGCCGTGAAGAGACTGCTCGATCAGCCGGGGACGCTTCCGCCCGGAGTGGGCTACGCTGTCGGCGGAGAATACGAGCAGCAGCAGATCGCCTTCGCGGGAATGGTCAAGGTCTTCGCCGCGGCGGTCGTGGCCGAGCTCATCCTGCTGCTGTTCCTCTACAACGAGCCGTGGATTCCGGTCATCGTCCTGTCGAGCGCGCTCCTCTCGAGCGGCGCGGTCTTCATCGGCCTGTGGATCACCGGCACGGAGCTCAACATCACCGCGATGATGGGCATGGTGATGATCGTCGGCATCGCAACCGAGATGGCGATATTCTTCGCCTCGGAGTATCAGTCGCTCGCGACCACGCTGGCGCCGGACGTTGCGCTCCGGCGCGCAGCGCTCAACCGACTGCGGCCCATCACGATGAGCACGGTCGCGATGATCCTCGCGTTACTCCCGCTCGGGGCGGCGATCAGCGGCTCGGGCGATCAAATGCTGCAGCCGCTCGCGATTGCCATCATCTCGGGCATGCTCGTGCAGCTGCCGCTGGTGCTCATCGCCATGCCGGCCGTGATCGGACTCACGGGGCCGGGGCGATCCCGAGCAGCGGGGAGCAGCTGAGGGAGCGCGGGAGCAAGGCGCGAGGGGATCAGCGAGGCGAAGGCGCACGCGAAGCCGAGCGCGGCGAGCGCTGTGCAATACTGCACACCATGAGCCGGAGCGATGTGGAAATCGCGACCTCGCGCCTCCTTTTGAGGCCCCTTCGGATCGAGGACTTCGATTCATGGGCCGAGCTGATGGCCGATGCGGAGGGCGCGCGATACGTCGGCGGCCCGCTGCCGCGCGCGGTCGCATGGCGCGGCTTCATGTCCGTGGCCGGTGCCTGGCATTTGACCGGCTGCGCCATGTTCTCCGTGATCGAGAAGGGCACAGGCCGGTGGGTCGGCCGAGTCGGTCCATGGCAGCCCGAGGGATGGCCGGGGCCCGAGATAGGATGGGCTATCGTGCGCGACTGCTGGGGCCGCGGATACGCGACGGAAGCGGCCGCGGCGACGATCGACTGGGCGTTCGGCGCTCTCGAATGGACCGAGGTCATCCATACGATCAGCCCGGATAACGTCATCTCGCAGCGCGTCGCCCAAAAGCTGGGCTCCCGCAACCGGGGTCCGGGCCGGCTGCCGCCGCCGTACGAGAGCCAAGCGGTGGATATCTGGGGTCAGACCCGCGCGGAGTGGCAGACTGTGCGAAACGCGTGCCGCAGCTGACGGCGCGGCGCCGCTTTACCGCATCCGAACCGACTCGGCCGCAGCAAGCCAGACGCAATCAACGTGCCGTGAATTGCGGCACGTAGATTTACGTCATCGATATTTTACCGTATCTTATTGCTGAATAAGATAAAAATATAATATAATATCTGCCGGAATCGACGGCACGCGAAGTACGGCACATATGGCGGAGCGCAGGGTTGCCGGAAATCCCTTCCGGTACGGCCGCGAGGTGGAACCCCTCGTCGACCGGGAGGAGGAGTTACACAAGATAATCACGGTCGCTGAGCGCTGCGGCACACTCTTCTTTATCGGTCCTCGACGTTACGGCAAGACGTCGATCTTGCGCGCAGCCGAGAAGAAGCTCTCGGCGAGCGGCGACATGGTCGTGCTGCGTTACGACTGCGAGGCGTACGAAGATGTCCGGCAGCTCGCCGAGGCGCTGCTTGCCGGAGCAGTACGTAGATATTCGGGCGCCTTCGAGCGTGCGCAGGCGATCGCGAAGAAGTTCTTCCTCGCCTTGAAGCCCTCACTCTCGATCGAGCCCGTCGAGGGCCGGATCACCGTGCAGATCGGGGTGGACCGAGCGGCACGCGCTTCCGGAGTACCGCTGCTCGCCGACGTACTCAACGGCATCGAGAAGCTTGCGGTGCACGATCAGCGAAATGCGCTCGTGATACTTGATGAGTTTCAGCAGGTCGTGAGCGAGAGCGGGGAGCGCGCCGAGAGACAGATCCGAGCCGCCGTACAGACACAGCAACACGTGGGGTACGTGTTCGCAGGCTCGAGCTCTCGCATGCTGACCGAAATGATCGGTAGCTCCGCCCGCGCTTTCTGGCAGCTCGGGGACAGCTTGCACCTTGGGCCTATTCCGCGGCCGGACTTCGTGTCCTTTCTCCGCCATGGGTTCGAGAAGCTCGAGCGCGCCGGCACGTTCGGCGACGCTGCACTGCTGCACCTGCTGGATGTCGCCGAGGATGTGCCCTACAACGTGCAGCAGCTTGCGAGCGAGTGCTGGACATTGCTCCTCGAGGGGCCGCAAAAGCAACTGACGGCCGCTCTCGTGGATCAGGCTCTCGCGCGGTTGCTCTCGGCGCAGCATGTAACCTACCTGCAACGGTGGCTCGCCTTGACGCATCCGCAAAAGCAGACCCTGGCGGCACTCGCAACGTCTCCGCCGGGCTTTCAGCTCACGACGGTGGCGAGGCACAAGGGCCTGCCGCGCAGCACGATGCAGACCGCGCTCGAGGCGCTCGAGCGCATGCACTTCGTGCGCCAAGATCTCGCCCACCCGAGGCCAATCTGGCGCTTCGACGACCCGTTCATGCGAATCTGGCTGGTGCAGCTCCGAGCCGAGCCGCCGCCCGCCGATTCATGACCCGGCGCACGGCGGCCGGCTCGGACTGGCAGACTGCGCGAAACGCGTGCCGTAGCTGACGGCGCGGCGCATGCACGTCAGCTTCGAGGGCTCCCGCTGCGATTCGGACCGTCCCTGGCTCACGCGCCGGCCGGCGCGTAGCGGCTCACGTAGATTCCGCTTCCCACCTCGAGCAGCACCGACTCCATCCCCGGGTGGCGGCGCACGTGAGCCCGGTAGGCATCGGCGTCGGCGCGGGAATACTCGGGCCGCAGCATGTTGTCGGCCACGATGATTGCCCGTGGAGCGAGCTTCGGCGCGATGAGATCGAAGCAGGGGATGTAGAGATCCTTCCACAGGTCGAGCAGCACGAAATCGAAGGGGCCATCGAGCTCTTTCAAGATCTCGAGAGCATCGCCCGTTCGCCAGTCGACCTGATCGGCCAGCCCGGCTCGGTCGAGCATCGTCCGCGCGTAATCCTGCTTGTGCCGAGCCAGATCGAGCGTGACAACCCGCCCGCCCGTCTCGCGCGCCGCCTCGGCCAGCCAGACGGTCGAATATCCGAACGAGGTGCCGAGCTCCAAGAGGCTCCGCGCGCCGGCGCCCTTGGCCAGGATGTTCACCAGCCGGCCCGTCTGCGGTCCGATCCTCAGCAGCAGTTGGTCGCGCCGGTCATCCAGGTCCCAGCCAGCCGCGAAGTGCCGGCTCTCGGCGGCGGCACGCGCGTCGTATTCCGCGAGAACCCGCTCGATCCTGGCGTCGGCCTCCCGGGCATCCATCTCGTACCTCGAGGTTCCGGTCCGAGGTTCCGGCCGCAGCCCGCCGGTGACCGCGAGGGTCACCAAGCCGCGAACCGTCTCAGTTTCGGTGCGCCGCCAGCCCTTGTACGACTTCGAGAGTCTTCTGGACGTTATCCGCGGGCGCCACCCCGCCGACCGTGGCCGCGATCGTCCCATTGGGATTGACGATGAAAGTCGTACGCTCGGCGAAGCCGTGGTCGATCTCGACGCCGCGCACGTCCTTCATGCCCGGAACCACTCGCACCATCAGGTCGTAGGATTTGGCGATCTTGCCGTCGCGGTCCGATGCGGTCGGGAACTTGCCTGCGCAATAATTCGGATCCTTGGAGAAGGAGTTGAGCCGAGCGATGCTGTCGAGCGACACGCCGACGACGGTCGCGCCT
>JASHYG010000338.1 GCA_030043215.1 Gammaproteobacteria bacterium | reverse complement strand
GGCCCTCGCCGATGTGTCTCACCAGCACGCCGTGGCGCTTGGCGTAGGCGAAGGAGAGGCGCCGTTCCGGCGCGGCAGCCGCCGCTGCTGCATTCGCAGCGGCCGTTCCTGCGCCGGCAGCGTCGTTCATTGAGGGCTCCCCGCCGAAGTGCCCTGCGGCTGACCGGTCTGCGGCTGAGTGGTCTGCGGCTGGGCGCCCTGCGGGTCCGCCTGGGACGGGGTCGCGCCGTTCCCGGGTTGCGTCGCCTTCTCGGCGCTCTGCTCGCCCTTGGCCGCCTGCGCCTTCTGCGGGGTGTTGACCGGGGCCGCGGTGGTCGATCCCTTGAGCGGCGGCGTCGGAATCGGCGCGATGTCGCAGCAGCCGCTGAAGTTCGACGGCGCGGCGCCTTTCGGCGGCACCGGCAGCACGGAAGAGTTGGCTCCCGGCACGAGCGGGATCAGCTCCTTCTCGCCCACCTGCTTCTGCTCTTTGCGGATGAACTGGTACTCGGCGTCCGTCGCGACTCCCGCGTCCGTGCCGTCGCGCAGGATCTGCGCCCGGATGAAGATCATCATGTCCTTCTTCTCGATGTCTCCCTGGCGATCCTGGAACAGCTGGCCGAGCAGCGGAATGTGCGAGAGCAGCGGCACGCCGGTCGTGTTGCGGTCGTACTCGTTGCTGATGAGGCCGCCGATCACCAGGATGCCGCCGTCCTCGATTCGCACCTCGGTGCTCACCGTGCGCTTCTCCGTCGTTGGGTCGACCGTGCTTCCCGAGGCGCCCTCGGCCGCCAGCTCGCTCGTCGGGATGACGCTCGAGCTCTCGATGTCGATCTTGAGGATGAGGTCGTTGTTATTGATATCCGGCGTGATCTTGAGGATCGTTCCCACCGTCTCGTTCTGGATCGTCTGGAACGGAGAGACGGTCCCGTTGCTCACCGTGCTCGCGTTCGTGTACTGGCCGGTGACGAACGGAACTTCCTCGGCCACCTCGATCTTCGCTTCCTGGTGGTCCATCGTGACCGTGGAGGGCGTCGCGATGATGTTGGAATCGTCGCTGCTCTGCAGGGCGCGGATCATGGCGGCGAAGCTGATGCCGGTCTTGGCGACGCGTCCGAGCGCGACGGTGGTGCCGTTCACGAGGCCCGTGGAGGGAAGATTGGCTGGATTGATGATGGAATCGGCGAGATCGACGAGGCTTGCCCCGCCGACCGGCGTGAGGAACGTCGCCCCCGGGATGGTCGAGCCCTGGGAGTAGACGGCCCAGTTCACGCCGAGCTCCGTGGACTTGTCGAAGTTCACATCCACGATGATCGCCTGCACGAGCACCTGTGCCCTGAGGATGTCGAGCTGGTCGACGATCGCGTTGATCGCGCTCATGGTCTTCGGCGGCGCCGTGATGACGAGCGCGTTGTTCTGCTCGTCGGCCCAGATCTGCGCGCTGCTTTCCGTTTCCGACCCGGTGGTCGGACCGCCCTTGCTCGCGGCAGCCGCCTGCTGCATGCCCTCGATCTGCTCCTTGAGCTTCGGCGCGAGCTTCACGGCGTCCTGGTAGTGCAGGTAGCGAACCTTGGTGTCCCCGCCATAGGCCGAAGGCGTATCCAGGTGGGCAATGAGGGCCTTGGCGCGCAGCCGCGCGTTCGCATCCCCGCTCAGCAGGATGCTGTTGGAGCGCTCGTCGGGGACGAGCTTGAGCGGCGTGCCGCCGATCTCGTTCTGCGTCTGGCCCTGATAGAGCGAGCTCACGACACGGGCGACCTGGGTCGCCGAGGCGTTCTGCAGAGCTATCACGTCGATGTCGGAGGTGTTGCTCTCGTCGATGCGGCTGATGATCCGCACGAGGCGGTTCACGTTGTCCGCGTGGTCGGAGATGATGAGGAGGTTCGCGGGCGGATAGGCGCCGAGGGTGGCCTGGTTCGGGACGAGGGGCCGCAGCACCGGCACGAGCTGCGCGGCGCTGACGTTCTTCACCTGCACGACCTGTGTCACGATCTCATCCGAGGTGGAGCTCACCTGCGCGGGCAGTACCGCGCTCGACTGATACCGCTCCTCGGCGTCCGGCATGATCTTGACGACGTTGCCGTCCGGCACGGCGATGAAGCCGTGGACCTGCAGGATCGCGAGAAAGAACTGGTAGAACGCGTCCGGCGACATCGGCGTGGAGGACATCGCCGTCACCTGCGCGCGTACGCGCGGATCGATGATGAAGGTCTTGTGCGTGACCATCTGCACCGCTTTGGCGATCTGGGTGATGTCCTGATTCTCGAAGTTCGGCGTGACGCGCACGTCGGCCGATTGAGCGGATGCGATCGCGACGGCGACCGCCAGCACGGCGGCACAGCGCAGGCCGGTCCTGCCGCCTGCGCGCGCGAGTCGAATCAAGTATCCATGTGATCTCATCGAAGCCCCCGGGGTACGGAAAGCGCGCCTGTTAGTTGCTGCCCGGGGCTCCAGCCGGGCCTTGGGGAGCAGGCGCGCTCGTGCCGCCGGCTCCATTCTCGCCGTCCGTGAGTTGATCGGCTTGCGAGGCGATCTGGGACATGTTCAAAGTGAGATCTTGCTGCTGGCCATTGCGCTCGACTGTGACGTGCGCCTCGCTCGATGAGCCGAGCGTGCGGAAAATCTCCTCGCTCCGGGAGGGGTCGTCCAGGGGCGTGTCGTCGATCGCGGTCACGAGATCCCCCGGCCGCAGGCCGAGGCTCGCGAACGCGCGCGTGTTGGACCCCGGGTAGACCCGGTACCCGCGAAGCTTCCCGCCTGCAAAGACGGGCTGCGGACGCATGATATCCTCGAGCGCGCTCGGATCCTCGTCCATCAACCGGCGCACGCGCGCGACAGCCTGCTGAACGGGAGCCGTCGCGGGGCCGAGATTGGGCTGGCCGCCGGGAATGCCGCGGACCAGCATCAGGGACTCCAGGCGGCCGCCGCGATCGAGCAGGACCCGGTCGTCGTACACGGCATGGAGGCGGGCCCCCCCCGGCACGTTGTCGCCGACCGCATACACCTTCACCGCCGCAGGGTTCGCTCCGAGGATCGCAAGCCCATACTGCGGAGGGTTGGCCACGATGGTGCCGGTCAGAACGAGCGCCAGGTCGGTCCGCGGCGCCCCGGCTGTGTCTCCGGAGACCTCCGGCGCCGCCCCAAACAGGTGCTGGCTCGTGATTTCCGCGATGTCGATCGGCGGCTGTGCCGCAGCCGTCGACTGAGCAACGGCCGTGACGCCGGCCCCACCCGAGCCGGCCCAGCGCGTGACGATGACCGCCGCCTGAACGCCGAGCGCGACCGCGAGCGCCCACACCGCCACCTGCGGGGCGCGGGATCGCAGAGTGCTGTGCCACTTACCGGTCGCGGCCATCGTGTCGAGCCAGGATCTCACGGCAGTCATCGCAGAGGGGTCCGATCCTCGAGCAGCCCGGGGAACTCCCGGCAATCATACGAGCGCTGTCCTTTGGCTCTCAAGCAATTGTTTTGTAATCTGTTTCCCATGCAGCATTTCCAGGTGCCAAGAGGCTCTTGTGTTGGCGTATGGCGA
Organism: Gammaproteobacteria bacterium; assembly: GCA_030043215.1. GTDB lineage: Bacteria > Pseudomonadota > Gammaproteobacteria > Steroidobacterales > Steroidobacteraceae > JASHUC01. The sequence goes on along the minus strand of JASHYG010000338.1, from coordinate 1,960 downwards.
CCCCTATAAAGACAGGATGTCCATGCCGGATCCGCATCCCGCCCGTCCAGATGCCGGGGTTGTCGTCGAGGAGTCACGGCCGGAGGTCAAACAGCCTCCTCTCTACCGAGTCATTCTGCTCAATGACGATTACACTCCCATGGAATTCGTCGTCGATGTGCTCGAGAAGTTCTTCGCCATGAACCGGCCCACCGCAACTCGCATCATGCTCGAGGTCCATACCAAGGGTAAGGGCATCTGCGGGGTCTTCACATACGAGATCGCGGAAACTAAGGTGGCACAGGTGACGACCTATGCGCGCGACCACCAGCACCCCCTGATGTGCACTCTGGAGGAGGCCTGATGGGCGAGCGGCGGTCCAACGATCCGGAAGCCTGGAGATAACGTGCTTTCCAACGAGCTTGAATACTGTCTCAGCGATGCCTTTCATCAGGCGCGCGAGGCCCGTCACGAATACTTGACGGTCGAGCATCTGCTCCTTGCGATCATCGACACGCCGAAGGTACGCGAGATCCTGCGCGCCTGCGGCGCCGATCTCGCCAAGCTCAAGCAGGAGCTGAAGGACCATCTCGATCAATCGACGCCGCGCCTGGAGGAGGCGGAGGAGCGCGAGGTGCAGCCGACGCTCGGCTTCCAGCGCGTGCTGCAGCGCGCCCAGTTCCACGTCCAGTCGAGCGGGAAGAAGGAAGTTGGCGTCGGGAACGTGCTGGTCGCGATCTTCGCCGAGAAGCAGAGCCACGCCGTGTACCTGCTCAACCGCCAGCGCGTCGGCCGCCTCGATGTGGTCAACTACCTCTCCCACGGGCTCTCGAAGATCGCCGAGGAGAAGACCGACAAGGAGGAGACGGGAGCCGACGCGGAGCGCGATCCGGAAGGCGGCAGCGCGCTCGAGAAGTACACGACGAATCTCAACCGCATGGCCCAGGACGGCCGCATCGATCCGCTCATCGGCCGCAAGCTCGAGGTGGAGCGCACCATCGAGATCCTGTGCCGCCGGCGCAAGAACAACCCGCTCTACGTCGGCGAGGCGGGCGTTGGCAAGACGGCGATCGCCGAGGGCCTCGCGCGGCTCATCATCGAGGGCAAGGTGCCCGAGGTGCTGTCCGACTGCATGCTCTTCGCGCTCGACATGGGCGCCCTCATCGCGGGCACCAAGTACCGCGGGGATTTCGAGAAGCGCTTGAAGGGCGTCATCACGGAGCTCAAGAAGCAGCCGGGCGCGATCCTCTTCATCGACGAGATCCACACGGTCATCGGAGCCGGCGCCGCCTCGGGCGGCGTCATGGACGCCTCGAACCTCATCAAGCCCGTGCTCACCAACGGGGAGATCCGCTGCATCGGCTCGACGACCTACCAGGAGTACCGCGGGATCTTCGAGAAGGACCATGCCCTCGCGCGCCGCTTCCAGAAGATCGACGTGACCGAGCCGAGCGTGCAGGAGACCATCGAGATCCTGCAGGGACTCAAGGGCCGGTTCGAGGAGCATCATGCGATCAAGTACGCGGACGATGCGCTGAAGGCGGCCGCGGAGCTCGCAGCCCGGCACATCAACGAGCGCCACCTCCCCGACAAGGCGATCGACGTGGTGGACGAAGCCGGTGCGCGGCTGCGCCTGAAACCCCTCGCGGAGCGGGAGGACACCGTCGAGGTGCGCCACATCGAGGACGTCATCGCGCGGATGGCCCGCATTCCGGCGAAGAGCGTCTCCACCTCGGACCGTGAGGTCTTGAAGAACCTCGAGCGCAACTTGAAGCTGGTCATCTTCGGGCAGGACCGGGCGATCGATGCGCTCGCGGCGTCGATCAAGATGGCGCGCTCCGGTCTCGGCGATCAGAGCAAGCCCGTCGGGAGCTTCCTGTTCGCGGGGCCGACCGGCGTCGGCAAGACCGAGGTCACCCGGCAGCTTGCGATCACCATGGGCATCGAGTTCGTCCGCTTCGACATGTCGGAGTACATGGAG
>JASHYG010000337.1 GCA_030043215.1 Gammaproteobacteria bacterium | reverse complement strand
GAAACGTCACCGTGGGCCAGGCGATTGCCGGGAGCGCCTTCACCCAGCGGTCCTCCGCGGGCACGTAGTAGTCGGTCGCGAGCCACTCGCGGGTGATCGCATGGGAGTGGATGGTCGCGCCCGCCGCTCCGAACAGCGCATTCCCGCCGGTCTGCTCGTCGTGATAGTGCGTGTTGATGAGGGTGCGAACACTCTCGCCGGCGAGACTCGCGCGCACGGCGCGGGCCAGCGGCGCCGAGCCGCTATCGACCAGCAGGACGCCGTCGCTCGAAGACAGCGCGACCACATTGCCGGGCGCACCGGTCACGATCGAGATCCGGTCGGTGAGCTTCACGCTCGGCAGCGCAGCCGTCCGCTCGGCCGCCGGCTGGGTTGGACGCTGCTCACAACCTTCGAGGCCGGCGCCGATGAGCGGCACGGATGCGAGCCCTGCGAGCCCGCTCAAGGACGCCTGCAGGAAGCTTCTGCGGTCAGTTGTCGTCATGTCCCCTCATCCGAAGCACATCCAGCATGGTCTCGCAGTTACCGCTCAGACCTCGGTGATGACGCCGGTGCTGATGGCGGAGCCGGTGCCAAAGCTCTTCTGCTTGATCCCGAATTTGTCGAGGATGGTCAGGTGCAGATTCGAGAGCGGCGTGTGCGGGGCCAGCACCACGTTCTTGCCGCCGACGTGCGCACCGTTCGCTCCGCCGACCAGGACCTCCGGCAAGGGATAGTTGTCGTGCTGGTTGCTGTTGCTCATGTTCGAGCCATAGAGGAACAGCGAATGATCGAGGATGCTGCCGTCGCCCTCCTTGGTGTCGGCCAGCTTCTTCACGAAGTCCGCGAACCGCTCCATGTGATAGCGCTCGATCACCTGCAGGCGGCGAATGCGCTCGGGGTCGTTGGAGTGGTGGCTGACCGGGTGGAAGGCATCGGGCACGCCGACGAAGTTATAGGTGCGATTGGTGCCTTCGGAGACCATCACGTACGAGACGACGCGCGTGAGGTCGGCCTGATAGGCGAGGGCAATCAGGTCGAACATGAGCCGGACCTGCTTGTCGAAATTCTCGAGCTCACCGAGCGGCGCGTCCGGTACATCGATGCCCGTCAGCTTCCTCGTGCCGGCGAGAGCCACCCGCCGCTCGAGCTCGCGAACGGTATCGAGATAGTCCGCGAGCCTCGCCTGGTCGTTCGGGCCGAGCTCGCTGTTCAGCGCCTTCGCGCGCTCGCTGATCATGTCGAGGATGCTCATGTTCTCGCGCAGCAGCGCTGCGCGCTCGGCCGCCGTATCGCCCTCGCCCATGAGCTCGATGAACACCTTGCGCGGGTTGTATTCCATCGGCAGCGGCGTATTGGGCCCGGAATAGGATGTGGTCGAGGCGTAGTAGCAACCCGCGCCGCCGCAGGCGGCCACCTGGATGGTCGTTTCCGAGCACACCTCGAGCGAAGGCAGCGCGGTCTTCTGCCCGATGTGCTGAGCGACGATCTGATCGAGAGTGACTGACATGCTCGCGCCCTTGGCTTCCGTGTCTGGCCGCGCGCAGGACAGCCAGGTCGCAGGGTTCAGCGTGTGCACGGAACCGAGCGCGGCGAGGTTCTCGAGATTGTCGAAGGTCGTGACGTATTTCTTGTACGGCTCCAGCGACGCCAAGGTCTTGCCGAGCGTGAAGTCCGCGCCCTTGCCGGTGGAGCTCCAGGCGTCGACTTTCTTGCCGTAGACCGTGTTGTTCATGATCGCCCCGTGCGGGATGTAGAAGAATCCCGCACGGGTCTTCGGTGCAGCGTCGGTGCTCGCGAGCGCCGTGGCGGCCGGCACCATGGCGTCCAGAAACGGCAGCCCCAGGGCTACGCCGCTGCCGCGCAGGAACGTGCGCCGGGACAAATGCTTCTTGGTCAGGAACGTCGCCATGGCAGATTACTCCTGTTGCCGCTGCGTCGCGTTTTTGCCGCCGCTGCCGGTGGCGGCCACCTTCAGCGGATGGGCGGCATCCGGCGCCTGCTTCGGTTTCGCGTCGGCCGCTCCCTGGCGTCGGAAGTCATCGCTGTTGACGACACCGGTGATGAGCGAGGCGAACGTATAGTTGCTGGCTGCAGCGTCCCGCACGATCTTGCGGACCTGGGGCATGTCGTAGTACTCGAGCTCGCGGTTGAGCGCATACATCATCAAGCGCTTGGTCACGGCCGTTGGGAACTGGTCGGGCTTGCGCGTGAGATAGCGCCGCAGATCCGAAGGATTGCGCAGCACGATTCCGCTATCGAGCTCCGCCGTCGGATCGATGGGCACCTTCGTGGCGGGATCGATCGTACGCCAGCGTCCGGTCACGTCGAAATTCTCGAGTGCGAGACCCAAGGGATCGATCAGGCCATGGCAGGCGCCGCACGTCGGATTGCGGCGGTGGGCCTCGAGGCGCTGGCGCACGTTGGTGGGCGGCTGGCCCTCGTGGAAGGACAGATCCATGAAGACGCCGGGCGGTGGCGGGTGGGGCGGGGTGCCAATGAGCCGGTCGAGGATGTATTCGCCACGCAGCACGGGCGACGTCCGGTCGGCATATGAGGTCCTGAGCTCGAATGCCCCCTTGCCCAGCAGGCCCCAGCGATTCTCATCCTTCAGCGTCACTCTCCGGAACTGCGGCCCGAGAACGTCCGGGATGCCGTACTGCCGGGCGAGCGTATCGTTGACGAACGTCCAGTCCGCCGTGAGCAGGTCGGTCACGTTGCGGTTCTCGAGCAGCACGCTGTCGAGGAACAGGCGCGCCTCGGTCTCGAAGTTCGTCCTCATGTCGGCCGTGAATTCGCGGTCGAGCGGCTCGATCTGATTCAGGGTGCCGAAGTTCAGCCACGAGAACGCGAAGTCGGTGACCAGCGACTCGGCACGCGGATCTTTCAGCATGCGCGCGACCTGGGCATCCAGGACCTTGGGGTCCGAGAGCTGGTCATTCTCGGCAAGCTGGAGCAGCTGCGGGTCGGGGCCCTCGTTCCAGAGGAAGAAGGACAGGCGCGAGGCCAGCTCCAGATCGGTCAGCGGACGTGACTGCCCCGGAGTCGTGGGGCTCGAGATCGCGCGATAGAGGAAATCCGGGCTCGAGAGGATCGCGGTGATGAGCTCGGTCACCCCGGAATCGAAGCCGCCCGGCTCCGTCCGGCCGACATCATAGAATGCCATCAGCGATTTCACGTCGTCGTCCGTCACGGGACGGCGGAACGCCTCGGTCGCCAGATGCCGCGCGATGCGCTCGGCACAAGGCCGCTCCTCGGCCGGCTGCTGGGGCTCGCAGACGAAGATCTTGGCGCGACTCGCGCTCAGGGACAGCCCCTGGGGTGAGAACGGTCCCACGACCTGGACGCCGTCCCGGATGATCGGCATGCCGATGCCGAAGGTCCGGCCGGCGCCGGTCGGGTCGTTGCTCTCGGACCAGGCGCGCTCGATGAAGGTGACCGTCACCCGGTGCTCGCCGGCCTTGACCTCCACCGGTATCTGCGACACCTGGGCGACGATGGCCGAGCGTCCCGTGGGGCCGTCGCGGTCGGCAAGGGCCAGGTCCTCCGGTCCGCCGATCTGCCGGCGAGCGACTTCCGTGCCGTCCACGAGGATGACGAGCGTCGCCCGTGTTTCCATGCCGCGCGGATACAGGCCGGCGTCGAGACTGTCGCCGTCCATGAAGTTGAAGCGATACTGTCCATCGGCAGGGAAGACGTAGGTAAAGCTCACGCCTCCCCGCGTGCCCAAGGGGAACCCGTCCCGATGGGTGTACTGAGCCGCGGAACCGAGTCCGGCTTGCCCGCCACCGCCGCCGCCGCCCCCGAAGAAGACGGTGGCCATTTTCGGAAGGGGCTCGCCGACGGCCGTCTCGGCAACGTGGCGCGCCGCGGAGAGGTACTGCTCCATGAACGTCGGGGAGACGGTCAGGGCGCCGGCGATATTGCTGAAACCATCGACCTCGATCTCGGTGGGCAGGATCTGCTTGGGATCGACGTCCACTCCGAGAATGTCCTTCACCGAGGCCGCGAATTCGGTGCGGGTGAGTCGCTCGAGCGGCACATGGCCGACACCGCGGTCCTTCGCGGAATCGTCAAGGCGGGTCGAGAGGTAGCCGATGAAGGCATCGATGGTGGCCTGGGCCGGCTGTTGCTGTCCGGCGGGAGGCATGAGCCGCCCAGTGAGCTTGGTGATGGCCTGTTCCCAGATCTTGGGATCCTAGCCGGGATGATTCACATCCAAGGAGTCGAAGGCGAAGCCACCGGCCCAGTCCGTGGTGTTGTGGCACTTCGAGCAAATGGTATTGATCATGGCCTGGAAGGGCTTGGTGACACTGGGGTTCACCGCCCCCTGGGCCTGCGGGCTCGCCGCCTCCTGGCCCTGCGCGACCCCAGCCGAGAGGGCAAGCCAAACCACCGGCACGCACGTGCCGGCCAGCCTCAGCGCATCATTGAACAATGCTCCGCTCTTGCGCATTCCGCCTCCCGGGTTGTTGCGATCTCATTGTATAGCCCCCCGATGCGACTAAATCAACGCACTGGAAGATAAGCATTTATTCCGGTTGTGAGCGCTGTCGGAAGCGCGCGGACGCGGGCTCCCCAGGCTGGCAGTACGAGGAGCATTCCTGACCGGAGAGCGGCTTTCCGCGATCCTTACCCCTCGAGGGACCGCGCCCGTCCTGGCCCGCCACTGATGGGCTGGACCGGCGAGATAACATAGTCTAATAAATCATGGAGTTGGATGCGCATGGAAAGCCCGGTCTCCTCGATATCGCATGACCCGGAGCACGCGAGGCCGGCTAACGGCGGGTGGGACTGGGTCGCCGCCTGGCGCGGCCCAGGCGAGGTCGGACAACGCTGTCAGGCTAGAGCCAGCCCTTCTCTCGCGCCAGGCGATAGGCCTCGATGCGATTGCGCGCGTGCAGCTTTCCGGTCGCCCCGGAGAGGTAGGTGCGTACCGTCCCGTGGGTCAGGTTGAGCCGGGCGGCGATCTCCGATGCCGAGAGACCTTCTCCGGCGAGTCGCAATAGCTGGCGCTCCCGGTCGGTGAGCGGATCGGCTTCGGACCATGCGCCGATCGCCAATTCGGGATCGATCGCACGCCCGCCGGCATGCACGACGCGCACCGCGTTGGCGAGCTGTTCCGGCAGCGCGTCTTTCAGCAGGTAGCCCGCGACACCGGCATCGAGAGCCCGGCGCAAATAGCCACCGCGAGCAAACGTCGTGACGATCACCACCTTGCTCGGCAGACCGGATTCCTGCACGCGCGCGGCCAGCTCGATCCCGCTGAGGCCCGGCATCTCGATGTCCGCGATGATGACGTCCGGGCGCAGCTTCTGGGCCTGCGTCCAGGCGGCCGACCCGTCCGGAACGCTGCCGACTACGCTGATGTCGCCTTCCAGGCTCAGCAGCGCAGACAGCGCGCCGCGCAGCATCGCCTGATCTTCCGCGAGGAGAACCCGAATCACGCGCCCGCCTCCGACGATACGGGGTTCGTCAATGAGGGTGGCGAGTCACCGGCGCGATGATCGAGCGGCAGCTCTACATGAAGTACGGTGCCGTGACCGACCGCCGAGTCGATCTCCAGGACGCCTCCCAGGGAGCCCACTCGCGCCTGGATTCCCGCGAGCCCACTTCCGCGAGCCGTCGCACCACCGCGTCCGTCATCGCGGACGAGCAGCAATACGCTTCCGAGCTCGTGCTGGATCTCGATCCAGGCTCGGCTTGCCATGGCGTGTCGATGGATGTTGGTCGTCGCCTCTCGAATGACCATCGCCAGCACTGTCTCGGTCTCGGGCGGCAGCACCTCCGGGGCCCGATGGCAGCTCACGGCCACACCGCTCAACTCGAGTAGCTCACGCGCCGAGGTCAACTCCTCCTCGAGCGATGCCGAGTGCATTCCTGCGACGGCGGCGCGGACTTGCTTGAGGGAATCACGCGCCGTGCGCGTGACGTCCTCCATCTCGCGGATCGCGGCGCTGAGGTCGCGCGCGGCGAGCTTCTGGGCCAGCGAGCCCTTGACGGCGATGAGAGAGAGCGTGTGACCGAGCAGATCGTGCAAGTCCCGGCCAATGCGCGCTCGCTCGGCGACCGCTGCAAGGCGCCGGATCTCCTCGTGCGACAACCTCAATGCAGCGCTCTTGCGGTTGTCTTCCACCTTGAAGTAGCCGTTGACGCAGGATAGGACGATGAACACAGTCGCACAGACGACGGTGAGTAATATCGAAGGCTGATGGATGACGACAATCTCGGCGGCGTGAAGAGCGACCAGCGCAAGCGAGAGCAGGAACGGCCGGAATAGACCCGGGAGCGCATAGGGCGCAAATATCGCGGCGTACGTCAGGTAAGTGAAGCCGAGCGGGTTGAAGGGGGTGAGCAGGTAGCCCAGCAAGGCCATCGGAAGCAGATCGACGAGAGTGAGCTGCCAGCGCCTGCGATAAAGCCGCCGATACAGCGCCAAGAACAGCGGCAGGCTGATCAGCGTTGGGAAGAGCCAGGTCCGAAACTCCTCGGGAGTCTGCTTCCACGTCAGAGGCGCGAACAGCAAGAGGAGGTAGGCCAGCCACAGGAACGGCTCCCAGTTGACCCGCCCGTCTACCGGTGCCGGGCCGCTCCTGGCGCGATCGGCGAGATCAAGCCGGCTCACTGCTGATCATGCCTCCCAATTCGGCTCATCTTAGCCGACCGGAGCTACCGATTCGAGGAGTCGAGAACACGTGGCAGCAGCACGCGCTCGAGCGCATCGAATTGAGCCTTTCGCACACCGCGCTCGACCGTGGGGCGCTCGTCGAAGTCCATGAGTTGATCGGCACCGACCGAGTACTCCGGCCATGCGGGTCCCCCTGGACAATCCGGACGTCCGGTCTTCGCAAAGGCGACCCAGCAGCCGTGAACGAACGCGGTCACGGCGCGATCCTGGGCCGTCACCTGAAAGACCCCTCCGCTCATCAAGCGGTAGACACTCGCGACCGCGCCGCTGAATCGATCCCAGCTGTCAAAGACGAACGGCAGCTCTCCACCGTGCGGTGCCCCAGGCAGGAGCGCCCGTTGCCTCTCGGGCACGTAAGCGAAGCGATAGAGATAACTCGGAGCTTTGCTCGCCATGCGGGCCGCTATCCAGCGCGACGGCGCGCCATCGTACTGATCGGCCCAGAGCAGGCGTTTCGACGACTCACTGGATAGATTGTCCGGATACAGACCGGCGAGCTCGCGGACCGGAATGTCGAGCTGCGAAATGAAGTCCGGACGCCAGACGGATCCCTCGAAGCTGTTGAAGCCGATGATCAGCGGCCGTCCCACGAATCGGGATCGTGCGAAGGCTTGCGTGGGCGTCTCGGTCACCAAGCGTCCGTCGATGAAGGGCTCGAAGTCGAAATTGAACGCGGGGTCCAGGAATGCGCTCACCGGAAGCGCGCGCAGCGCGGCCGCCGTCACTGCGGAGCCGTTCAGTCCGGCAAGATGAGCCAGTTTGACGCCGTCCTGCTCCCGCTCGGCCAGTGTGGTCGGCGCGATCCATCCGCCGGCCGACTCCACGATCGCCCTCTGGAACAGATCTCTCGCAGACTGAGCCGCCATGAGCCAAAGCGTCTCATTGGCCCCGGAGGACTCGCCAAAGAGCGTGACGTTGCTCGGATCGCCGCCGAAGGCCGCGATGTTGCGCCGGACCCATTGCAGCACCGCGATCTGATCCATCAGTGCGTAATTGCCCAGCGGCTCGTGGGGTGCCGCCTCCGCGGTCAGGGCCGGATGGGCGAAGAAACCGAGACCGCCGAGGCGATAGTTGAAGCTGACGATGACCACGCCGTCGCGCGCGAAGGCGGTGCCATCCCACATGGAGAATGCTCCGGACGCCAATCGGTTCGCACCCCCGTGAATCCAGACCATGACGGGGGCCCGGCGCGCGTGGTGCGGAGCCCAGATGTTCAACGTCAAGCAGTCTTCGCTCATGGGACCGAAGTCGCCGCCGAGATTCCCGACGGAGCTGGCGTTGGTCGGCTGCGGGCAGGCGGGGCCAAATTGCTCGGCGGTCCTCACTCCGCTCCATCTCGCGGCCGGCCTCGGGGGTCTGAAGCGCAGGGCCCCGACCGGCGGCATCGCATAGGGAACGCCTCGGAAGACATCGATCGAGCCGTCGTGCTGGCCGCGCAGGAGACCGGTCGCGATGCGCACCACCGGTGGACCGGAGGGCTCGCCCGCGCCCGCAACACCAAGGCACGCCAGCATCACGAGTGTGCAGAGCGGCGGGAAGAGGCTCATGGTGCGATCCTCAGAGAACGATGGCATCTCGAGGATGGGGCGCTCGTGCGCATCCGCACGCGAGGAAGCGCCGTCGAGAGGCACTGTGAATTCGTTGGGGTCATGAGAGCTCCCGAATGTCCGCTGACGAGGGCCAGAGGCTAGGCCGCCGCGCAATGCCGCGACAGTCGCTTCTGTCAGGAGTTCGGGTTGACAGTTGTCAACAGGTCGACCGCCTCGATCGGATATACCGCCGCACTTCCACGCGGATCTGCGAGCCTCGGTCGCGGTAGATGCTGCGGTCGCCGCCGGCGCCGGACGATCCGACGGCTGCTATCGCGACCGGCGTCACAAATCCAATCTGCGCACTGTTGATACGCCGCCCGGGACCCGAGATTGGGAAAACAGTCGGGTCTAGGGTGCCAAGCCATTCACACTGTTGCTCTGGGACGGCGGGTATGCTCCGCGGGGCGCTTGCCGCCTCGCGCGAGGATTCATCTCATGATTGGCTTGCTCGCTGTGCTGTTTCTCTTCCTGGCCGTCGTTGGCTACCTCATCGGGACCTACAATGGGCTCGTACAGGTGCGTGCGGCGGTCAAGCTCGCCTGGTCCAACATCGACGTCTTGCTCGTGCAGCGTCACGACGAGCTGCCGAAGCTGGTCGAGGTCTGCAAACAGTACATGCAATACGAGGCGGGGACGCTCGAGCGCGTCATGCGCGCCCGCGCAGGCGTGGACGCCGCACGCACGTCCGGCAACGTCGCTTCGCTTGGCGCCGCCGAGCGCGAATTGCGCGCAGGCCTCACGGGCCTCTATGCCGTCGCCGAGAACTACCCGCAGCTCAAGGCGAGCGAGCCGTTCCGTCATCTGCAGGAGCGCATCAGCGGCCTCGAGACGGCGATCGCCGACCGCCGCGAGGCATATAACGACGCCGTCAATACCAACAACGTGCGTATCGCGAGCTTCCCGGGCGTGCTGGTTGCCGGCATGGGCAATTTTCCGGAGGCGCAGCTGCTGCATTTCCAGCCCGAGGAGAAGGCGGACGTGGACCTGCAGGCGGCGTTCTCGCGCTGACGGGCCGAGATCACAGCCAGCTCAGCTGTCCCGAGCGATCCCTTTACGCGCGGGTGTGACGAACGGACATGACCCCCCAGGGCGCCCAGGTCCTCGCCGGCGTAGCGGCGATATTCTCGGCCGTCGGCCTGTATGGATTCTTCTCGCGCATGCGCCGCGACCGCGCGGTTGCCGATACGCCGCTCGTGCGCGTGCGCTCCGCCGCGCAGGGTTACGTCAAGGTCGTGGGGCACGCACAGCCGGCCTCGGGCACGCCGGCCGCCGCACCGCTCAGCGGGCGGCCGTGCGTATGGTGGAACTTCCGGGTTGACGAGGAACAGGGCAGGGACCAGAGGGGCCGATCAAATTGGGTCAATGTGGAGCGCGCGACCAGCGTCGAGCCCTTCGCGCTCGTGGACGACGATGCACAGTGCCTCGTGGGTCCCGTGCAAGCCGAAGTCACGCCGACTATCTCCAATTCCTGGTATGGGGACTCGCCCCGGCCCTCGGGAGCTCCACCCGTCGTCAGCGTGGGCCGCGGCCGTTTCCGCTACCTCGAGCAGCTGCTTGCAGTGGACGCCCATCTGTGCGTCGTCGGTGAGTTCCGCTCGCAGTCGGAGACCGGCGATGTGAGCGCTGCGATCGCCGCCAAGCTCCATGAGTGGAAGCAGGACCAGAAGACGCTGCTCGCGCGCTTCGATGCCGACCACGATGGCGTGCTCAGCGCAGCGGAATGGGACAGGGCGCGCGCCGCTGCAGCCAAGGAATGCGAGGCGCAGAACTTGAGCTCCCACATCGCGCGCGTCAGCGTCATCTCCCAGCCTACCGACGGCAGGCCGTTCATGATCGCGCCCATGACTCCCGAGCGGCTCGAGCGGCGCGAGAAGTTTCGCGCGTGGGGCTATCTCTCGTTCGGCTTCGCCTGCATCCTGGTATGCGCCTGGGCGCTGAGCCGGGCCTTATCTTGAGCGGCGCTACGGCGCATCAACGCAAAGAACACGGGACCGGACCCCGACTCTTTAGAACTGCACGCTGCCGTTCTCGATGCTCAATGTGAATCCCCCGCCTCGCTGTGCCGTCAGCACGGCCCGTTCCGCGTACGCGATGACCGGCTGCACCACGCTCTTGGTCACGAGGGTTCCGGACCTCGTCACGTGAACCGCGTCGGCGACGATGCGAACATGCCCTTCGAGGGTCCTCGCTCCGTCCGGCTCCGTTGCGACGTGATCCGATTGCCAATCGAAGTGAACTCCCGGATCGAACACCAGCCGCAATCTCGGGCCGGCGACGTGCGTCAAGTCCCCGATATTCTCAACCGAAACCCCGGTCCCATAGACGCGAACCGAGCTCGATGAGGTGAGCGCTGCAGGTGACTGGGTAATCGGCGCGGAAATGCCAGATCCGGTGATCGGCGCGACCGTGACGGGCTGGGCGGCCCACGCCGAATAGCCGATCATCAGGGAGGCAACAGCGACAAACACGTGGCCGCAGGTGCGACGTATGCGTCCGGGCATGGGTCTCTTGGTCATTTGGAGACGCTCCTTGAGGTGGTGGACGGATCGCCAATGGCAGCCGACGGGCAGGGCTGCGTCGGCAAGTTGGGTTTTCAGCATGGCGCTCGCGTAGCTGCGACGCGCACGGGGATGTTCCTGCAGGACCGCGGCGTCGCATGCGAGCTCCTGATCGATGCGCAGGCAGATCGCGGCCAGATGGACGAGAGGATTGAACCAAAATACGCACCGTATGAATGCGGCAAGAGCGTTCCACGCGGTATCGCCCCGCCGCAAATGAGTTCGTTCATGTGAAAAGATGAGTAGCCGCTCCAGTCGTGTGTACCGCAGACGGAAATCCGCCGGTAAGATGACCTTTGGTCGGAGAACGCCAAGCAGTACGGGGCAGCCGGCCGAATGCTCGCTCCGCAGGACGGAGCGCGAGCCCGACAGCGCGCCCAGGCTCCGGATGAATGCGCGTTGCAAGCCGCCGAGATATAGAGCGAAGAGCATGACCCCAACGCCCCAAGCTCCGAGTGACCACGTCCGCCAGTCGAGTGATGTCCCGGCAGTGATCGAAGGACCGCCGGATGCGTCGAGTACATGGCGAAGCGCGGAAACGGAGTTGGATGCCAGGGCGATTCGCAGTGCAGAGCCGGCATCGCGCACGTGCGGGAGCAACACAGCCGCCATTGCGGCCGGCACGAACAGCCATGTGGAATAGGACGCGGCCGGGCCGAACACGAGCCGCGCAGCGCGGCGTAAGAGCAACGCCCCGATGATTCCCAGGCTCGTGACGAGCGTGAGCCCGACCAGATACCTCATGAGGTCATTCGCCATCGTCGAGCTCCGCGAGCAGGCGTCTCAGATCGGCGATATCGCGCTTGGTGAGCTTGCCGTGGCGGCTGAAGTGTGCCGCGAGCGGCGCCACACGTCCGGAGAACAGCCGATCCAGTAGCCCCTTGCCTTCCGTCAGTAACCACTCATCGCGGCTGACGAGCGGCGAATATAGAAAACGCCGCCCGTCCTTGTCGGCGCGAACGGCTCTCTTGCGCAAGAGCCGGTTCAAGAGCGCCTTGATCGTGCCCTCCTGCCAGGGCTGCTCACGTTGAAGCGCAGCCATGATGACTTCCCTGGGCAGCGGGCTGCGGCGCCAAAGAACCTCCATGACCACGGATTCGGCCTGAGTAATCGATGGAGCGGGCAATTCTCGGTTCACGGCGGAGCGAGCGTTTACAGCGATAAACTATCCGGTAGTTTACACGCATAAACGATAGTGTCAAGTGCCCGGGAGCCGGTAGTACCCGGGCGCCGACTTAGGAGGAGTGCCTAGCGTCCTTTTGGAGGGTGACCTCGAAGCCGATCCCGGAGGCATCGATGCGCGCGCCCGCGAAAGCCGATTTCGAGGCCATCTCCACGAGCTGTTGCCTCGAGTAGGCTCGCGGGAGCAGCAGGTAGCGAAACGTCACCTTGTAGATGACGGAATTCGCCCAGCCGAGGTCCGACTGCTTGATGTACGCGTTGATGTCGTCCATCGAAGCGTCCCTGCGCAGGTCGACGATGAGTGCTCGGCCGCCCGGCTTGAGGACACGGTGCATCTCGTTCATCGCGGTGAGCGGCTGGGTGAAATTCTTGAACGCGGCCCGGCACAGAATGAGGTCGAAGGAGTTCTCCATGAACGGCATCGCCGAGGCGTTGCCATGCCGAAAATCGACGTCC
>JASHYG010000336.1 GCA_030043215.1 Gammaproteobacteria bacterium | reverse complement strand
CTGTCGTTCGCCGCCTGTACGACCACCCCAGCCCCCCCCGCCGCCACCACCGCCGAACAGGCGCGATACCTGCAGTTCGCGGGACCGCCCATCGACAGCTTCACCTACCTCGAGCACTACTACTCGTGGAAGCCGCTCGGGGCACAGCAGCTCGTCCTGTGGACGGACATCAACGACGCCTACCTCATCACCGTGTGGCCGGCCTGTGTCGGTCTCCAGTACGCCTTCCGGGTCCGGGTCACCTCGGAGTCCCACCTGGTGACGCGCCGCATCGATGCCGTCACGTTCGGCGACCAGCATTGCTACATCACGCAGATCCGTCCGATCGACTATCGCGCGCTGAAGCAGCAGTACCACACCCTGCCTTGAGGCCCGCGGTCAGACCTGGAAGGTCTCGAGTCAGACCTTGAAGGTCTCGACCGACCCCGGGTGGAACAGCTCCTCCACCGCCACCCGGCGTGCCGAGAGCCCCTGCTCGTGGTGGTGGCGCAGGAAGGTCTCGAGCGCCTTGCGGTTCGGCTCGAGCCCGTAGGGCCAGAAGTCCTCGCCCATCTCGCGGCGCACCGCGAGCAGCTGCTCCTCCAGGAACGGCAGCATCACCTTCGCGGCGGAGGCGTCGCCGAGATGGTCGAGCGCGACGGCCTTCGCTCGATCGAACGCCTTGGCGAGTGCCGCCGGCAGCCACGGATGCTGCTCCGCGAGAGTCCGACGCACCCCGAGCACATGCATGATGGGGAAGATGCCGGTGCGCCGGAAGTAGTCGATCGCGGCGCCCCGGGGGTCCGCAAACAGCCATCCGACCGGCGCGCCCGGCTTGCCGAAGCACGCGGGTAGCCGCGGGCCCACGATCCCGTCGATATCGCCCCGCTCGAGCAGGCTCGACAGCGTGCAATCCGGCGGCGCCGGCTCCAGTCGAACGTCCGGCGGCAAATCGAGGTCGACCTTCTCCACCCGTCCGGGCTGCTCCATGCCGCCGCGCACCCAGATCACATCGGACGGCTTCACGCCGAACTCGTCCTGCAGCAGCGCGCGCGCCCAGACACATGCGGTGAGCTGGTATTCCGGCGTTCCGATCCGGCGGCCTTTCAGATCTGCCGGCCCGCGGATGCCACGATCCGTGCGGACGACGATCGCCGTGTGGCGAAAGGCGCGCGACGGAAAGACGGGCACTCCCACGTAGGGGTTGTCGCCTCTCGCCGTCCGGAGCGTGAAGCTGCTGAGCGAGAGCTCGCAGACATCGAAGTCGGCATGGCGCAGCGCGCGAAAGAAGATCTCCTCCGGCGAAAGCATCATGAAGATCGGCTTCACGCCGTCGATCTGCACCGTGCCGTCGACGAGCGGACGAACGCGATCGTAGTCACCGACGGCGATGGAGAGATCGAGCTTCATCGTGGCGAGACTTCCGGTCCCGGGGCGTCCCGTCCCCAGACCTGCCGCGCGACTTCGACGATGAGGCGCAGCTTCGCCATCTGCTCCTCGACCGTGAGATGGTTGCCGCGACCGGCGCTGGCAAAGCCGCATTGCGGGCTCAAAGCCAGCTGCTCGAGCGGCACATAGCGCGCCGCTTCCTCGATGCGGCGCTTGAGATCGTCGGCGCTCTCGAGAGTGCCGCGCTTCGTCGTCACGAGCCCGAGCACGACGGTCTTGCCTTTCGGCACGAAGCGCAGCGGCCGGAAATCTCCCGCGCGGTCGGAGTCGTACTCGAGGAAGTAGCCATCCACGTCGACAGCGTTGAACAGGACTTCCGCGACCGGCTCGTAGCCTCCCTCCGCGAGCCACGCGCTCTCGAAGTTCCCGCGGCACAGGTGCATGCCGACGGTCATGTCCGGGGGGCGGGCCGCGATCGTGCGGTTGATGAGCCGTGCGTACGTGAGCGGCAACCGGTCGGGGTCCTCGCCGAAGCGGCGGACCTCCGCCCTCAGCTTCGTATCGCACAGGTAAGCGAAGTTGACCTCGTCGATCTGCAGGTAGCGGCAGCCCGCGGCGGCGAGATCGGCGATCTCCTCCGCATACACTCTCGCGAGATCCGCGTAGAACTCCTCGATATCCGGATAGGCGTGCGCGTCCACCGCCTGGCGCCCGCCGCGGAAGTGCAGGAGGCTCGGCGATGGAATCGTCAGCTTCGGCACGCCGACGGCAACCGAGCGAAGGAAGCGGAAGTGATCCACGAAGATCGGCCGGGGCCGCGCGAGCTTGCCAGTGACCTTGGGCGCCGACGGCAATCGGTCGATGTCGCCGTGCTCGGTGTGGAAGCTCACTTGCACGGCCGACCGGGTCACGACGACGTTCGTGAACTGCTTGAGAAAATCCGTCTGCCAGGCCGCGCGCCGGAACTCCCCGTCCGTCACCGCTTGGAGCCCAATCTCCTCCTGCAGCCGCACGATGTCGCGAATCGCGTCGTCCTCGATGGCCGCGAGCTCGGCCGCCGAGAGCTGACTCCGCGCATGCCGCTCGCGGGCGGCGAGAAGCTGCGGTGGCCGCAGGAGGCTTCCGACGTGCTCGGCGCGGAAGGGAGGACGGGTGCGCTCGAGCGAACGGTTAGAGTCACGCGGCATGCCGAGCGCTCCGTGGAACCCAGTTGCCGTGCACGGCCGCGCGCAGGCAGAACGGCACCCTGATGGTCGCGATCGGACCGCCGGCGATGCGCTGCGCATCGAGCACGACGATCTCCGTTCGCAGCTGGCCGTCGAATCGGGTGAGCTGCGACAGGATGAAGCCGTCGCCCTCCGGCGCGCCGGGCGACCGCGGCGCAAAGCACGGCTCCTGGCACGTCGTCTTCTCGCCCACGTAGTAGCGATCGATCCGGCCGTTC
>JASHYG010000335.1 GCA_030043215.1 Gammaproteobacteria bacterium | reverse complement strand
GTCTGGAGGGGGCGCGTCTATGTCGCGACGCTCGACGGCCGGCTGATCTCGCTCGATGCGCTCACCGGCAAGCCGATCTGGTCGGTGCTCACCGTCGATCCCCGCCGTCCGTACACCATTACCGGTGCGCCGCTCGCAGTAGCCGGCCGCATCATCATCGGCAATGCAGGCGCGGAGTACGGAGTGCGCGGGTACGTGAGCGCCTACGACGCCGTGACTGGGAAGCTCCTCTGGCGGTTCTACACGGTTCCCGGCGACCCGGCCAAGGGCTTCGAGAGCCCCGTGCTCGCGCGCGCGGCGAAGACCTGGCCGCAGGGCTGGTGGAAGAGCGGCGGCGGCGCGACGGTCTGGAATTCGTTCTCCTACGATCCTGAGCTCGATCTGCTCTACTTCGGGACCGGCAACATCCAGCCCTGGGGGCGCATGCCGAGCGGGGAGCGCGCCGACGGGCTGTTCTCCGCGTCCATCGTCGCGGTTCACGCCTCGACGGGCCGGTATGCCTGGCACTATCAGACCACGCCCGGGGACATGTGGGACTACGACTCCACCCAGACGCTGACGCTCGCCACGCTCACGATCGACGGCCGTCCACGCAAGGTCATCATGCAGGCGGCCAAGAACGGCTACTTCTACGTTCTCGACCGCGCGACCGGCCAGCTCCTCTCCGCGAAGAGCTACGTTCCCGTCAACTGGTCGCGCGGCATCGACCCTCGGACCGGGCGTCCCGACGTGAACGCCCAAGCGCTCTACGATCTCACCGGCAAGGTGTGGGTCGGAGAGCCCGGTGCCGGGGGCGGACACAACTGGCAGCCGATGAGCTACAGCCCGGCGACGGGTCTCGTGTACATCCCGGCCCAGGAGATGCCGTTCCCCTATCTGATCGACCGGACGTTCGAGCCGCAGTCTCTCGCCACCAACATGGGGATCGACCAGGCGGCGACGAGCTTGCCGCAGGACCCGCAATCGAAGGCCCAGGCTCTCGCGGGCCTCAAGGGCTATCTGTCCGCGCGGGACCCGGTGACCCAGCGCGAGGTCTGGCGAGCGACGCTCGCGGGACCGTGGAATGGGGGCATCCTCTCGACCGCCGGCAATCTCGTCTTCGAGGGCAACGCCGCCGGGCAGTTCGTCGCGTACCGTGCGAGCGACGGCGAGAAGCTCTGGTCCTTTCCCGCAGAGACCGGAATCATCGCGGCGCCCATGACGTTCTCCATCCAGGGCAAGCAGTACGTGACCGTTCTCGCAGGGTGGGGCGGTATATTCCCGCTCGCCGCCGGCGAGCTCTCCTTCAAATCCGGCCGCCAGGTCAACCGCAGCCGCGTACTCACCTTCGCGCTCGGCGGAGCCGATCGGCTGCCCGCCGTCACGCCGCAGCCGGTGAGCTTCCCGCCGCCCCCCACGGTGCGCGTGAGCGCTGCGCTTGCGGCCCAGGGCGCGCAGTACTACGCGCGCCGCTGCGGTGCGTGCCACGGAGATGCTGCCTCATCGGGCGGTCTGGTGCCCGACCTGCGCTACAGCGCGGCGCTGAGGAGCGACGAGTACTGGAACGCCGTCGTCAACGAGGGGGCGCTCGAGTCCGAGGGCATGGTCTCCTTCAAATCGGCGCTGAGTGCCGAGCAGCAGGCTGCCGTGCGCGCGTATCTCATCCAGCGCGCGCAGGAGAGCTACGCGCAGTGGCTGCGGCAGGGGCCGGCGACTTCGGCGGCCAGCGTGAAGTAAAGTAGAGCGCATGGCTCGCGCTTCCTACAAATCGCGCATTCTGGCGGTCGACATCGGCGGCACGCACGTCAAGGTGCTCCTGCATGGCGAGTCCGACGAGCGCAAGGTCCCCTCCGGCCCGACGATGACGCCCCGCGAGATGGTGCGGGCCGTCCGCAAGCTCGCGCGCGGCTGGCGTTACGAGGTGGTGTCGATTGGCTACCCCGGCGTCGTTCTGCACGGCCGGCCGTTCGTCGAGCCCCGCAATCTGGGCCCTGGCTGGGTCGGCTTCGATTTCCGCAAGGCGTTCGGCCGCCCCGTGCGGGTCATCAACGATGCGGCCATGCAGGCGATCGGCAGCTACCGGGGCGGCAGGATGCTCTTCCTCGGCCTCGGCACCGGTCTCGGCGCTGCCTTGATCCTCGATCGCCAGGTGGAGGCGACGGAGCTCGCGCACCTCCCGTACAAGAAGGGGCGGACCTATGAGGACTATCTCGGCGATCACGGACTGCACCGCCTCGGGCGCAAGAAGTGGGAGCGCGCCGTGTTCGACGTGACCGAGCGATTGCGGAAGGCCCTCGAGGTCGATTACGTCGTCCTCGGCGGGGGCAACGTGCGCCTCCTGAGGAAGTTGCCCGACGGCGCGAGACGCGGCGACAACGCGAATGCCTTCGCCGGCGCCTTCCGGCTGTGGCTCGAGCCGGGTTGGGTCCGATGAGCACGCCGCCTGCCGCGCAGGCCCCTGGATCGCCCGGCATCCCTCCGACCTGGTCGAGCAGCGCCAAGCAGATGGTCGGATGCTCGCTCGGCCCCTCGCGCGTGTGGTTCACGATCGGCGGCGGCATCCTGAACGAGGTGTACTACCCGCGCGTCGACATTCCCCAGATCCGCGACCTCGGATTCCTCGTCGCGGACGGCCGCGGCTTCTGGGTGGAGGTGAAGCGGTTCGAGCAGCACACGCTCACTGCTGCGGCGGACGGCACCCCGGCCGTCACCATCGTGCACCAGCATCCGCGCTTCGAGCTCACGCTGCGCATCGTGCCCTGCCTCCAGCGCGATGCGGTGCTGCTGCGCGTCGAGCTCGCCGGCGATGAGGATCTGCGGCCCTATGCATTGCTCGCGCCGCACCTCGGTGGAACCGGACACGACAATCTCGCGGAAGTGGGGAACGCACGCGGGCGCCGGATCTTGTGGGCGGAGCAGGGGCCGTTCGCGGCGGCGCTCGCTGCGGTGGACGAGCACCAGAGGGATGCGTGGGGACGGGCGAGCGCGGGCTACGTCGGCCAGAGCGACGGCTGGCAGGACTTCTCGCGCAACGGCGCGATGACCTGGGAGCACACGAACGCCGGGCCGGGCAACGTCGCGCTGATGGGCGAGCTGCCGCGGAGCGCGACGCTCGCCCTGGCCTTTGCCGCGAGCCGCGAGGCGGCGGGGACCGTCGCGGTCACGGCGTTGCTCGAGCCCTTCGAGGCCGTCTGGACGCGGCTCACGGAGGAGTGGAAGGGATGGCACGCCCGCTGCCGTTTGCGCTCGGGCGGCTGGCCTCAGGTACCGCCCGCGATCGAGCGCGAGCTCAACGTCTCCGCCATGGTACTGCGCGCGCATCAGGACAAGACCTATCCCGGAACGATGGTGGCGAGTCTCAGCGTTCCCTGGGGCAACACGCGCGATGAGATCGGCGGATACCATCTCGTGTGGCCGCGCGATCTCGTCGAGTGCGCGGGCGCCTTGCTCGCGCTCGGCGCGATCGGCGAGGCGCGCGATACCCTGCGCTACCTCATCGC
Organism: Gammaproteobacteria bacterium; assembly: GCA_030043215.1. GTDB lineage: Bacteria > Pseudomonadota > Gammaproteobacteria > Steroidobacterales > Steroidobacteraceae > JASHUC01. Next base: position 4,780 of record JASHYG010000335.1, on the reverse strand, counting down.
CACCCAGCAGCCCGACGGCCACTGGAATCAGAACCAGTGGCTCGGCGGCACGAGCTACTGGACCGGGCTGCAGCTCGATGAGACCGCCTTTCCGGTGCTGCTCGCCGTGAGCCTCGCGGAGCGCGACACGCTCCGCGGCATCGAGATCGGCGACATGATCCGGCGCGCGCTGAGCTGTCTCGTGCGAACGGGTCCGGTGACCCAGCAGGATCGCTGGGAGGAGGATGCGGGGCTCAATGCGTTCACGCTGTCCGTATGCGTCGCCGCCCTCGTCTGCGGTGCCCCTTATCTCGATCCCCCGGCGCGGCAGCTCGCGTACGCCATCGCCGACTACTGGAACGCGCGCATCGAGGATTGGACGACGGCCCGCAATACGGCGCTCGCCAAGCAGTACGGCATCGACGCCTACTACGTGCGCGTCGCGCCGGCCGAGATCCTTGAGGACCCGGCCGCCATCGAGCAGCTGATGCCGGTGAAGAACTGGCGCACCGATCCCAACATGAAGTGCTGGCAGCAGGTCGGGGTGGATTTCCTGCAGCTCGTGCGCTTCGGCTTGCGCCAGCCGGACGATCCTCTCGTCCTCGCGACCGTGAGACTTGCGGATGCGTTGCTGCGCGTGGAGCTGCCGACCGGAGCGAGCTGGTACCGCTACACCTCGGACGGCTACGGCGAGCACTCGGATGGAACGGCCTATGATGGGAGCGGACAGGGGCGGCCCTGGCCGCTGCTGACGGGCGAGCGGGGACACTACGAGCTCGCCGCCGGCCGCGACCCGCTGCCGTATCTCACCGCCATGGCGGCCATGGCTTCGAGCGGTGGCATGTTGCCGGAGCAGGTGTGGGATGCACCGGACATCCCGCAGCTCGGACTCTCGACCGGCCACGCAACGGGGTCGGCGATGCCGCTCGCCTGGGCCCATGCCGAGTTCGTGAAGCTCGCGGTCTCCCGGGAGCTCAAGCGGCCGTTCGACCGGCCCGCTGCGGTGTGGGAGCGCTACAAGGGCCGGCGGCCGCCCATCACCCGCGCCGTCTGGTCACCAGCCGCGCCCGTGAGCAGCATCCCGGCCGGCGTGCCGCTGCTCGTCTGCCTGCAGGAGGCGGGGCGCATCCGGTGGAGCGCGGACGGCTGGCGCACGGTCGGCGAGCTATCGACCCACGACAGCGGGCTCGGGTTGTATGTCGCGGGGCTCGATACGGAGAAGCTCGCGCCGGGCACGCGGATAGAGCTGACCTTCCAGGACAGTGGCAACGGCGAGTGGGCCGGGAAAAATTTTGCCGTCGAGGTGGCGCGCTGAGCGCTCAAGCGGGAGGCAAGAGCGGGCGGGCGGTGCGGTAGACCAGAGTCGCGGCGGCCTCGGGGAGACGCGCGGCTGCCTCCGCTTCGCGCCGCGCGGCCTCGATCAAGTCGTGATGCGGCGCGAGCGCGCACGTCGGATCCGTGGCCGCAGCGCTGCCGGTCAAATGATAGGCCTGGCAGCGGCAGCCGCCGAAATCGACGGTACGGCGATCGCAGCTGCGGCAGGGCTCGGGCATCCACTCCTCGCCGCGAAAGGTGTTGAGCGCCGCGGAGTCGTGCCAGATATCGGCGAGCGGCCGCTGTCTCACGCTTTCCCACGCGAGGCCGGGGAGCGTGTGGGCGAGGTGGCAGGGCAGCACGAGCCCGTCGGGACTCACGAGGAGAAAGCGCCGCCCCCAGCCGTCCATGCAGGCCTTCGGCCGCTCGACGTAGTAGTCGGGCGTCACGAACAGGATCTCCATGCGTCCCTTCAGCCGCTCGCGGGCCGCGGCGGCCGTCGCGCGCGCGCGGGCGAGCTGCTCCGCGGAAGGCAGGAGAGCCCTGCGGTTCACGAGCGCCCAGCCGAGATACTGGGTATTGGCGAGCTCCAGCCGGTCGGCCTGGAGTGTCTCGGCGAACGCGATCATCTCCTCGGCGCGGTCCAGGTTCTCGCGGTGCAGGACGATGTTGAGCGTGAGCGGGAGCCCCAGCTCCTTGACCCAGCGCGCCACGCGCAGCTTGCGCTCGAACACGCGCCGCCCCGCGATGCGGTCGGCGCCGGGCGCCGCAACGTCCTGCACGGAGATCTGCACATTATCGAGCCCCAGATCGCGCAGGCGCGCGAGCCGCTCCCGCGTCGCCGGAATGCCGCTCGTGATGAGGTTGGTGTAGAGCTGCAGCCGCTCGGCTTCGGCGACGAGCGCTTCGAGGTCCTTGCGCAGCAGCGGCTCGCCTCCGGTCAAATTGAGCTGCACCACGCCGAGAGCCTCGGCATCGCGCAGAACCTGGAGCCAGGTGTCCGTATCGAGCGCGTCGGCGTGCCGGGCATAGTCCACGGGGTTCGAGCAGTACACGCAGCGCAGCGGACAGGCGTAGGTGAGCTCGGCGACCAGCGTGTAGGGACGATACTCCGCCGCCCGCTCTGCAGTCGCGGCGCTCACGGATCCGTCCGCACGAGCGCCCGCTCGCTCAGGGCGTCGAGGAATGACAACACCTCGCGCTCCACCACCTCGCGCGGCTGAGGCGCGTATTTCTCGGCGAGCCGCGAGACGATCTCCTCGACCGTGTGCTCCCCGGTGCACAGCTGCACGATGTCGGCCGCGGTGGGGTTGAGCTGCATGCCTTTCTCGGGATAGAGCAGCAGGTACCGGTTGGTCTTCTGATCGAGCCGCAGCCTCGCCTTCGGTGCGAGGCGCGGCCGAGCGTCGTGTGACATCACTCGCGCGGCCCCTTCGTCCCCCAGCCGGGCTCGACGTAGGCGGCATAGACCGTATCGAGCAGGTGCCAGAGAATCTCGGTCTTGCGGATGAGCGCCGCGATGCACCGCTCCTGCAGCTCGCGGGTCGTTGCCTGCGTGGTGACGTACGTGATGGCCTCCTCGGAGTCGCCGCGGGCCCGGGTCACGCGGGCGCGGAAGTAAGCGAGCATCTGCGGATCCACCCACGGGTAGTGCCGCTCCCAGGCGAGTATGCGCCGGGACATGAGGTCGGGCGCGAAGAATTCCGTGAGCGAGGAGGCGACCGCCTCCACCAGACTGCGCTCGCGCACGAGCTGCACGTAGCTGTCGCAGGCGAAGCGTACGCCCGGCAGCACCGATCGGCAGCTCGCGACCTCCTCGGGATCGAGTCCCACGCCGGCGGCGAGACGCAGCCACATCGAGAGCCCGCCTTCCGTGTCGCTCGTCCCATCGTGGTCGTGGATCCGGTGGATCCACATGCGCCGGAAGCCGGGATCCTCGGACTTCGCGAGAATGAGCGCATCCTTGATGGGAATGCGCGTCTGGTAGTAGTAGCGGTTGAGCACCCACTGCTGCAGCTGGACGCGCGTGAGCTGCCCGGCGTGCATGAGCACGTGATAGCGGTGGTGATCGTGATAGCGGCGCGCGCCTTCCTCGCGCAAGCGCTCGATCAGCTCCTCCCGCGTGAGCGGTGCGCCGGCCATTCAGATCTCGAGCTCGAGCCCGTCGTGGGCCACTTCCCAGCCCGCCGCGGTCACCGCGGCTCGCTCCGGCGAGTCCTCGCGCAGGATGGGATTGGTGTTGTTGATGTGGATGAAGATCCTCCGGCCCCGGCCGATGCGGCCGAGCGTTGCGAGGCTCCCTTCCGGACCGCCGATCGGCCAGTGCGCCATGTCCTCGGCCCGCCGCTCGCCGAGCCCGAGAGCGATGAGCTCGTCGCTCGCCCAGAATGTTCCGTCGAAGAAGACACAGTCCGCACGTCCGAGCGCCTGACGCAGGGCGGGAGTCGGGGCGGCGACACCCGAGAGGTACACGAGCGTTCCGCCGGTACGGCGGTCGCGGATCTCGAAGCCCACATTGTCGTCCGCGCTCGGCTCCACCCGGCCGCGCAAATGCAGCGGCGGTTGACCCGGAACGGCGATGGCCTCCACCGTCAGGCCGCTCGGGCGGCCGTCAGCGAGGGGCGGCTCGAGTGCGGCGCGGCCTGGACTCAAGGTGTGCCAGGTCGCCTGGCCGGGAAAGCGCTCGAGGGTGGCGTAGAGCGCGTTGCCCTCGGTGAACCCGCGCCGTACCCGCTCGGTCGCATAGATCGCAAGAGGCTGGGACTCGCGGAGCGACAGCAGGCCCAGGCAGTGGTCCAAGTCACCGTTGGTGATGAGCAGTCCTGCGATGGGAGAGTGTCGCGGAGCGCCCGGGTGCAGAGGGGGAAAGCTCTCGATCTGCGCCCGGATCTCGGGGGACGCATTGAGTAAAAACCACGATTGGCCGTCAGAGCTGACGGCAAGCGACTCCTGGGTGCGTGCCCGCGCGGAGAGGGTCCCGTCCCGCACGCCGCGGCAGTTCGCACACCCGCAATTCCATTGCGGAAACCCGCCGCCGGCGGCAGAGCCGAGCACTCGGATTCGCACCGCCGCGAGCCGTAGAGATCTCTCCGGCCATCGCTGGACGGAGGTTCACGTCCTCAGTGGTGATCGCTCCCGAAATCATCCTGATAGGAGTTGATTTCGGCGTCCATCTTGATCTCGACGAATTCCGGTGTTTCCCAGGTCACGTTGATATCCTCGACGGCTGATCGAAGCAGATCGCAGTGCGAAACCGTAGGGCGATCCGGGCGGTTCGTCAAGGGAATTCCTCGCGTTGACCAGCTTGCGGGTAGCGGGCCGCCGCGCTCCGGGCCGGGGGTGAACGCGGCCTTCCTGCAACGGGATGAGACAATGGTAAAGCTTAAGATCTAGGTCGAGTTCGGCGCCGGCGTCGCCCACCTCGATGTCTAACCTGCGAGCTCTTGACGGAGCACACGGCCGACCGCATACAGTGCGTGGCGCGGAT
>JASHYG010000334.1 GCA_030043215.1 Gammaproteobacteria bacterium | reverse complement strand
TGCGGTCGGCGAGCGTCGCCTCGGCGCGCACCCAGCGCGACTCGACCGAGTGTTTGGACCAGAGCACGACGACGGCCTTGGCGGTCTTCAGTGCCTTCTCGGTGACCTGATCGTAGGCCTCCCCGGAGCGCAGCGTCGCGTCCCACCAGACCTTGAAGCCCTCGCGCTCGAAGGCCTCCGCGAAGCGGCGCGCCGTCATCTGATTCTCTCTGTTGTAGGAGAGGAAGATGTCCGGTGGCGCGGTCATGGGCCGGACTCGGCTTCGGTCCAGAGCGAGCGTAGCAGCTGGAGCAGTTCCTCCCTGACGGGGCTGCGGGCGAAGACCCTGCTGACACCCAACTCCCAGACAGCGAGCGTGCCATTCGGTTCAGCCTCGCGCGCACGCAACCAGAGCTGCCGCGCTTCCGCCGTACGGCCGTCGTTCTTGCAGCTCATCGCCTTGAAGAGTATTGCCGGGGCGCACGCGGGATTCAGCGCGAGCGAGCGGTCACAAGCTACGACCGCCTCACTCCACCGTCCGGCGCGGAGATGCGCGAATCCCTGCCATACCATGTTGAAGAAATTGATGGGCGCGCCAGGCGAGGCTCTGATATCGGCTTCGAGATGTGCCAACGCCTCGCCTGGATGATTGAGAAGGATACACGCCACGCCGCAGGCAAAATGAACCAGCGCGGCACCGTGGTTGAGCTCGAGCGCGCGCTCGCCGTGGCGCAGACCGTCCTCCGGATTGAGGGTCAAGCTCAACGCTAGCGACACATGGGCGAGAACCAAGGGGTTGTCGGGGTCCAGCGCGAGGGCTCGATCCACGTGATGGCGAATGCGACGGACTTCGGCCGGGTCGTCTGGAACAAATGCCTGGTAGTGCAGCCCGCTCGCCATGGCGAGCACCGCGTGAGCGAGCGCATAGTCCGGCGCGATAGCCACCGCCTTGCGCGCCTCCTCGACACACACGGACATGTTGGCGACGTTCATCAGCCGATGAGCCGCGATGGCTCGCATCACGGCCTCCCAGGCGGTGAGGTCCCCCGGTTTCTTGAGCGCGCGCTCCATCTCGAGGCGGTAGACCTGCGTATTGAGGTACGCCGCCACCTCCAGGACGAGCTGCTCCTGCAAGGCGGCGAGCTCGGTGAGCGGGCGGTCGAAGCGCTGCGTCCAGAGGACCGCACCGGTCGCGGCGTCGACGAGCTGAGAGGTCACTCGCAGGCTGCCGCCGGTACGTCGCACGTTGCCTTCGAGGATATAGCGCACGCCCAATTGGTGGCTCATCGCCTCCAGATCCGGTATCGCACCGGTGCGGAAACGAGCGGTTGCGGCGCTCGCGATCACTCGCACATAGACACCCCGAGACAGGGCGTCGATGATGTCTTCCACCATGCCAATGGCGAAGACGTCGTCCTCGGCGAGGCCGGAGCGGTTGGTGAAGGGCAGCACCGCGAGAGACGGCGCATCGCCGCGCTCGGCGAGCTTGGCGGGCGCGGAGACGGGCGTGGCTGAGAGTGCACCGGCGGCCGGCGCAGGAGCAGCCGTGGCGGGCGCATCATGCGGCAGGGGGCGCTCGCGATCCACGAATCCCTGCACGTCGGACAGGAGCGCGAGCCACGCGGGATCGGCCGGAGCGCCCTCCCAGTGCGTGAGGTCCGCGGTCTGGGTGAGCTCGAACATGATCGGGCGATCGCAGGGCTCGATCATCACCGGGACCAAGGTCTTGTTACGATCGGCCAGGGTCGCCTCGGCGCGCACCCACCGGGAGAGAACGGACTTCTTCGACCACAGCACCACCACGGCCTTCGCGGTGCGCAGGGCGGTTTCCGTCACCTCGTCGTAGGTCTGTCCCGAGCGCAGCGTCACGTCCCACCAGACCTCGAAGCCCTGGTGGCCGAACGCCTCGGCAAACCGGCGCGCCGTCGCCTGGTCCTCGCGCGTATAGGACAGGAATATGTCGGGCAAGCGTGTCCCTTCTTGTGCAGCGGGCGAGGCCGCTGACCCGGTTTGGTGGACGGGTTGCCGCTTGAGCCAGGCCGGGCATTCTGGCACGAATGGGCCTGCCGCGGAATGCCCTTGACCGCCCCGATCGCGGCGGGATCTCCCACTCTCGCCGTCAAAAATCTCAGTTTGCGAGCACCCCCCTCAGCAGCTGCGCCGGCACTCCGGTGGCGAGCTCGCCGCGTAACCAATCGTTCACGGCGCCCGTGAGCGCGGGGTCGCGCGGCATCAGGATCACCTTGTCGGTCTGAGTGAGCGTTCCGGCAAGCGCCCGGCACAGCTGCGGGTGGCGATGAGTCTGGAGCTCGACTTCCACGTCGTCCGTGATCATCACGTCGGCGCCGCCTGCAATGAGCTGATCGAAGAGGGTCACATTGTTCGGGTAGACGATCACCTTCGCCCGATTCAGGTGCGCACGCACGTACTGCTCGTTGGTGCCTCCGGGGTTCACGATCACACGGACGCCGGGGCGATCCACTGCGGCAAGGCTGTCGAACCGGTGCACGTCGCGGCAGCGGGCGATGAGGGTCTTGCCGCCGGACAGATAGGGGATGGAGGCTGCCGCGGCAGACTCACGCGCCGGAGTGGCGGAGATGCCGCCAATCGCCACGTCGAAATGGTTGTCGCGCAGGTCATCGAGCAAGGTGGACCAGGAGGTGCGCACAAAGATCGCCTGCGCACCGAGTTTGTGCGCGAGGGCTTGGGCGAGCTCGATGTCGACGCCGCCGAGGCGACCGTGCGATTCGGCGCTGAAGGGAGCGTAGTCGCCGGTGGTACCGATGCGGAGCACGTGCGAGGTCTCGATGCGTCGGAGCGGCGGCGCGGGCAGCAGGCGGATCGCGGCGAGATTGGCTAGCAGCTCACGGCGGCTCGCTGGCGACCAGGCTTCGT
>JASHYG010000333.1 GCA_030043215.1 Gammaproteobacteria bacterium | reverse complement strand
ACGCGCTGCACACACGGCGCGGCGGATTGAGGCCCAACGACTTCTCCGGCACGTCGCTCGCGACGTGGATCGGCCGCGTCGAGGGCCTCGAGGATCGGCGGCTCACCCGGGAGCTCGCGCCTTGGGACTGCCGCAACAACCGGCTCGCCTGGCACGGGTTGGAACAGGACGGCTTTCGCGAGCGGGTGGCCGCCGCGCGGGAGCGGTATGGGGCCCATCGGATCGCCCTCGTGGTCGGCACGTCCACTTCCAGCATCGGCGCGACGGAGGAGGGCTACGCGCGCTTGCAGCCGGACGGACAGTTCCCGCCGGACCTGCGCCGGCCCGTGGTGCATTCGCCGCACTCGCTCGCCGATTTCCTGCAGCACGCGCTCGCGCTCGAGGGCTTCTGCGCGACCATCGCAACGGCCTGCTCCTCCAGCGCCAAGGTGTTCGCGCTCGCCGAGCGCCTGATCCGCCTCGGACTCGCCGATGCGGCGGTGGTCGGCGGCACGGACACGCTCTGCGGGAGCGTGCTCTTCGGCTTCCACTCGCTCGGGCTGCTCTCCCCGGAGCCGTGCAGGCCCTTCGACCCCGCGCGCCGCGGCTTGAGTCTCGGGGAGGCAGCGGGCTTCGCGCTGCTCGAGCGCGACGGGGAAGGCCGCTGGCTCCTCGGCCACGGCGAGTCGAGCGACGCGCACCACATGTCTTCTCCTCACCCGGACGGCCGCGGCGCGCGCCTCGCCATCGAGGAGGCGCTCGCGAGCGCGGGGCTCGACGCGGGCGATGTCGACTACATCAATCTGCACGGCACCGCGAGCCGCATGAACGACGAGATCGAGGGCCGCGTGGTTGCGGAGCTGTTCCCCGGCCGGACTCTCGCGAGCTCCACGAAGGGGTGGACGGGCCACGCGCTCGGCGCGGCGGGGATCGTCGAGGCCGTGATCACTCTGCTCGCGCTCGAGACGGGGATCGCGCCCGGAACGCTCAACTCGAGCGAGGTGGACCCGGCGTGTGGCCCGCAGGTGCGGCTGGAGAACGAGCGCCGGGAGATGCGCTACGCCTCGACCCACTCGTTTGGATTCGGGGGCAGCAACTGCGTGCTCCTGTTCGGAAGGGAGCGCCGGTGAGCGCGCCGCGCGGCATGCAGGATTCCAGCGTGTACGTGGACGGGATCGGCTTGTGGGCGCCGAGGTTGCCGGGCTGGGAGGCGGCCCGCTCCATCCTGCGCGGTGAGGCTGAGGCTCCTTCGGCGCCGGCTCCCCGCCCGGCGCCCGCGCTGCTCGCGCCGACCGAGCGGCGCCGCGCGCCGGATAGCGTGGCCGTTGCGCTCGATGTGGCGGCGGCCGCGTGCACCGCTGCCAGGTGCGAGCCGCGCAGCGTTCCGAGCGTGTTCGCCTCCACGTACGGCGACCTCGCGGTGACCGACTCGGTCTGCGAGCAGCTCGCGAGGGCCCCGCTCGACACCTCGCCCACCAAGTTCCACAACTCCGTTCACAATGCGGCCGCCGGATACTGGGCCATCGCGACCGGATGCCTGCAGCCCTATAGCTCCATCGCGGCGCAGCGGCATACCTTCGGCGCCGGCCTCGTCGCGGCCGTCCTGAGTGTGCTGTCGGACAGCGCTCGGGTCCTGTACGTCGCGTACGACATCGAGGCTCGCGGGCCGTTCGCCACCATGGCGCGGAGCCGCGGAATGCTTGGCGCGGCGCTCGTTCTGGCGCCGCAGGCCACTGCGCAGAGTCTCGCGCGGCTCGCGCTCACCGTGGAGGAGGCGGAGGGACAGGCGACGCCCGCGCGTCCGCGGAACGCAGCCCTCGTCGAAGGCAATGCCATGGCGAGCTGCCTCGCACTCTTCGAGGCGCTGGCGGAGGCCGTTCCGCGGCGGCTCGCGCTGACGCTCGGGCAGAGTCTGACGCTCCGAGTGGCGCTCGACTACGCCTCCACCCCCTCCGGGATGACGTAGCCCGCGCGCGGCAGGAGCAGGTGCAGGAGCGGCCCGGTCATGACCGTCGTCACCACCGCCATGATCACGAACATCGTGAACACTTTCTGCGGAATGAATCCGAGGTCGTAGCCGATGTTGAGGACGATCAGCTCCATCAGCCCGCGCGTGTTCATCAGGGAGCCGAGGACGGCGGACTCCTTGCGGAGGAAGCCGGACGCGCGGCTCGTGGCATAGACCGGAACGATCTTGCCGAGAGTGGCCGCCGCCAGCAGCAAGCCGAGCCACTCCCAGTCGGACGCGGTGGTGAGGCCCAGCACGTTGGTGCGCAGGCCGGTGTAGGTGAAGAAGACGGGCAGGAAGAACACCAGCACGAGCTTGCCGACCTGCGCGCGCCATGCCTCGACGAAGCGCTTGTCGTGATGGAAGAGCAGGCCGGTGAGGAAGCCGCCGAAGATCGTGAAGATGCCGAGCTCGTAGGTGCACATGCCCATCAGAAAGATGAGGCAGACGGCGGCCGCCATGAGATTGGGCGGAACGTCACGGCCCTCGACCGGCAGCTTCGCGAGCAGCCAGCTCACGACCGGCCGCAGTGCGAACCACGCCGCGGCGGCGAGCAGCAGGATCCCGGCGATCTGAGCGCCGACGGCACGCGGCGAGAATTGCGCGGACGCATAAGCCGAGATGCCGGCCAGCAGCAGCCATCCGGTCACGTCGTTGATGGCGGCTGCCGAGATCGCGACGACCCCGATCTCGGTGCGCGTCAGATCGAATTCGCGCAGGATGCGCCCGAGGACGGGCACCGCGGTGATGGCGAGCCCGACGCCGCAGAACAGGCTATACGCCAGCGGGTCGATGTGGGGCGCGAGATGACGCGCGGAGAGCTCCCCGATCGAGAAGCCGAGGGCGAACGGGACGCAAATGGAGGCCACCCCGATGGCGAGGGTGCCGTTGCGGTTCTTCCGGCGCGTCAGGTGTCCGAACTCGAAGTCGATCCCGATCTGGAACATCAGCAGCGTGAGGCCGATCTGGCTGATGATCGTGATCGTCGGGGAGGCCTGCGCGCCGAACAGGCGCAGAGAGGCCGCCGGGAAGAAATGTCCGAGGAGCGAGGGGCCGAGGAGCAGGCCCGCGATGGTCTCGCCGACCACGCCCGGCTGGCCGACGCGGCGGAGCAGCCGATTGCCCGCGCGCGCCGCGGCGATCATCACGATGAGCTGCAGAAGAATGCCGAACAGCAGGCTCTCGGTCTGTTGGACGGAGGAATTCATGCGCCTGCCGGCCTACGCTCGAGGGCGAGCCGGGCGCCCCGGGCTCGCAGGGCTCGCCGGCGAGCCCTGTGTACCCTGCGTGCCCTGCGCGATGATCGCTGCCCGGCCTTCGGCGATGAGCTCCCCGTCGTGATGCACGCTGAACGAGTACTGCCAGGCCTCGCTCCCCTCGAGCAGGCGCCGCGCCGTGACGCGCAGCTCGCCCGGCAGATCCTCGATGTAGGGTCGGAACAGGGCGACGTCGCGCAGCGACACGAGCAGCCCGGGGCGCGCGCGCGAGCCCGCTGCCCGGGCGACGAGGCCGCCATGAACCGCCATGGCCTGCGCGCCGTATTCGCAGAGGTACAGCGCGCGCAGGCGCTCGCCCGTCCGCAGCGGATTCTGCGGCGAGCGGTGCGTCTCCGTCGCGAGCACGATGTGCTCGGCGTCCCATTCCAGCACCCGCTCGAGCAGGCACATCGCGCCCTGATGGGGAATCAGCGCGGCAATGGCGTCGTGTCCGAGCATACGAGCGTTCTCTCCGGGCGGATCATGATGAGCGCCAGCCAGAAGTTGCCGATCACCCCCATGACCACCGTCACGCCGATCGAGCGCAGGACCGGCAGCGCGGAGCTTGCCAGCACCGCGAATACGATGCACGCCGCGGTCGCGCAGACCAGCAGGGCGTGCAGCGTGTGGCGGCGCCCCACGGGGTCGTGCGCGGAGCGCTCGAAGAACAGTCCGTAGTCGAGCCCGAGACCGGCGGCCAGCACGAGCGCGATGAGGTGGAAGAGATTGAGCGAGACGCCGGCCGCGTGCAGCGCGGCGAGCGTGAGCAGCGTCGTGAGAGTCATCGGAGCGAGCACGCGCAGCGTGCGCCGCGCCGAGCG
>JASHYG010000332.1 GCA_030043215.1 Gammaproteobacteria bacterium | reverse complement strand
TGTCGAGAAAGTAGCGGTCGTGCGTCACCGCGACGACCGTGCTCGGGTACTGCTCGAGGTACCGCTCGAGCCAGGCGATCGACTCCGCATCGAGATGGTTGGTGGGCTCATCGAGCAATAGCAGATCGGGCGCGGAGAGCAGCAGCCGGCAGAGCGCGACGCGCCGCCTCTCGCCGCCGGAGAGCGTGGCGACCCGCGTCTCCCACGGAGGCAGCCGCAGCGCATCGGCTGCAATGTCGAGCTCACGCTCGAGCTCCCATCCACGGGCGGCGTCGATGGCATCCTGGAGCTTCGCCTGCTCCTCGAGCAGCGCGCTCATCTCCTCGTCGGAGAGCGCTTCGGCAAATCGCTCGCTGATGTGATTGAAGCGCGCGACGAGCGCCAGCTTCTCGCCGATGCCCTCCGTCACGATGCCGCGCACGTCCTTCTCCGGGTCGAGCGCGGGCTCCTGCGGCAAGTAGCCGATCCGGATGCCGCCTTGCGGCCGCGCCTCCCCGTCGATCTCCTTGTCGAGGCCGGCCATGATCCTGAGGAGCGTTGACTTGCCGGCGCCGTTCAACCCGAGCACGCCGATCTTGGCGCCTGGAAGGAACGAGAGGCTGATGTCGCTCAGAATGACGCGCTTGGGGGGTACCACCTTCGATACCCGATTCATCGTGAAAATGTATTGGGCCATGACGTCGAGTTGGGAAAGCCGTTCGTGGGCCCCGTGACCCAACCACCGCCGAGCCCTGTGCTAGGCTTCGCGCGGCGGGTCTCACGAGGTATCGGATGAGTGTACAGGTGGCATGGGCACTGAGGTAGCGGTCGTCGCCGGCGAGCGCCTGGCGCGCTACGGCTTTCCGGAAGGCCACCTATTTGGGCCCGATCGCCATGGTGCCTTCGTGCGCGAGCTGCAAGCCCGCGGGCTCGCCGCACAGGTGCAGGTGCTCGAGCCGCGCGAGGCCTCCTACGAGGAGCTGCTCGCCTTTCACACACCCTCCTACATCGATCTGGTGCGCGAGCGCTCGCAGAGCGGGCAGGGGTTTCTCGACGCGGGAGACACGCCGGCGTTCCGCGGCGTTTATGAAGCGGCGGCGACCGTCGTTGGGGCGTCCTTGCAAGCCGCGGAGGCCATCATGGCCGCGACGGCACGGCGCGCCTTCGTCCCGATCGCCGGACTCCATCATGCCGGGCGAGATCATGCGGCCGGATTCTGCGTCTTCAACGATTGCGGCGTCGTCATCGAGCTGCTGCGCAGGCGCCATGGGCTCGACCGCATCGGCTACGTCGATATCGACGCGCATCATGGCGATGGGGTCTTCTACGCCTTCGAGGAGGACCCAGGCGTGATCTTCGCCGACATCCACGAGGACGGCAGCACGCTCTATCCCGGCACGGGCGCGGCGGCGGAGACGGGCCGCGGCGCCGCCGAGGGCACGAAGCTCAACATCCCCGTGCCGGAAGGCGCCGGCGATGCGACCTTTGGGAGGATCTGGCCCGCGGTGCTCGAGCACCTCGAGCGCTTCGAGCCGCAGTTCATCATCCTGCAATGCGGCGCCGACAGCGTGGAGGGCGATCCGATCGCGCACCTGCGCTTCTCGCCGCGCACGCACGGGCGGGCGGCGCGCGAGCTCGCGGCGCTCGCGGACCGCTTGGGGCACGGACGCGTGCTCGCGCTCGGCGGCGGCGGCTACAGCCGGGCGAACCTTGCACAGGCCTGGTGCGCGGCGGTCGAGAGCCTGGTCGGGGTACAATGATCGTTTGAGTGAGCGCAAGAGAGCGAGTCGCATGTTTCCGACGACCCTGACCATCGACGGCTTCGACCGGGAGCTGTCCGAGGCCCTCAAAGGCGAGCGCCGCCGCCAGGAGGAGCACATAGAGCTCATCGCCTCGGAGAACTACACGAGCCCGCGTGTCCTCGAGGCTCAGGGCTCGGTGCTCACCAACAAGTATGCGGAAGGCTATCCCGGCCGGCGCTACTACGGCGGCTGCGAGTTCGTGGACGTGGTGGAGCAGCTCGCGATCGATCGGGCCAAGCGGCTGTTCGGGGCCGCGTACGCGAACGTGCAGCCCCACTCCGGCTCGCAGGCCAACGCGGCGGTCTACCTCGCGCTCATCCAGCCCGGCGATACGATTCTCGGGATGAGCCTCGATCATGGAGGGCATCTCACGCACGGAGCCCGGGTGAACTTCTCCGGCAAGCTGTTTCGCGCCGTGCAGTACGGGGTCCGCCCCGACACGGGCGAGATCGACTACGACGAGGTTCAGCGCCTCGCGGAAGCGGAGCGGCCGAAGCTCATCGTCGCCGGCTTCTCGGCCTATTCCCGCGCGATCGACTGGGCCCGGTTCGCGGCGACCGCCCGGAGCGTCGGAGCGTACTTCGTGGTGGACATGGCGCACGTCGCGGGACTCGTCGCGATGGGCCTGTATCCGGACCCCATCCCGCACGCGGACGTCGTGACCACCACCACCCACAAGACCTTGCGCGGGCCCCGCGGCGGCCTGATCCTCGCGCGGGAGAACGAGGAGATCGCCCGCAAGCTCAACTCCTCGATCTTCCCGGGGACGCAGGGCGGCCCGCTGATGCACGTCATCGCGGCGAAGGCCGTCGCGCTCCTCGAGGCGCTGCAGCCGGAGTTCAAGGCCTACCAGGAGCAGGTGCTGAGGAACGCGCGGGCGATGTGCGCCCGGCTCGCGGCGCGCGGCATCGACATCGTCTCGGGCGGGACCGACAACCATCTGTTTCTCGTCGACCTGAAAAAGCGCAGCATCACGGGCAAGGAAGCCGACGCCGCGCTCGGGCGGGCGAACATCACGGTCAACAAGAACGCCGTTCCGAACGATCCGCGGCCTCCCGCCGTGGCGAGCGGCCTGCGGATCGGCACGCCGGCTTCCACCACGCGCGGCTTCAAGGAGCGCGAGGTCGAGCAGGTCGCGGACTTGATCGCGGACGTGCTCGACGCGAATGGCACCGATACCGCCGTGGCGCGCGCGCGCCCGCAGGCGCTCGAGCTCTGCCGGCGGTACCCGGTCTATGGGCCATGAGCGGCCAGCGCGCCTCGTGACGCGCGCCGCCGGGGAGCCGCATGCACTGTCCTTTCTGCGGACACGTCGAGACCAAGGTCACCGACTCCCGCCTGGCGGGTGAGGGCCGGCAGATCCGCCGCCGCCGCGAGTGCCTCGCGTGCGGAGAGCGGTTCACGACGTTCGAGACCGCGGAGCTGCTGATGCCAGTCGTCGTGAAGAGCAATCGCACACGCGAGCCCTTCGACGAGGCGAAGCTGCGGGCGGGCCTGGAGAAAGCGCTCGAGAAGCGCCCCGTCGGCCGCGAGGCGGTCGAGGAGGCTGTGAGCCGCATCGGCCACGCGCTGCGCAGCCTCGGTGAGCGCGAGGTCTCCTCCCGCGCGATCGGAGAGCTCGTGATCGAGGAGCTGCGGCAGCTCGATGAGGTGGCGTACGTGCGGTTCGCCTCGGTGTACCGCAGCTTCCAGGACCTCGATGCCTTTAGAGAGGAGATCGATCGCCTCCGCTACCACGGGCGCCGGCGCGAGGTGAGTCGCGATCAGTTGCCGCTGCTTCCCGGCGGCGAGAGCCGCCCGGAGCGCAAGAAGTGAGCGGCCAGGATGCGGATCGCCTCACCGAGCGGGACCGGCGCGCGATGAGCCGCGCTCTCGCGCTCGCGGCTCGCGGGCTCGACTCCACTCACCCCAACCCGCGGGTGGGTTGCATCATCCTGCAAGGCGAGCGCACCGTCGGCGAGGGCTGGCACGAGTGGGCAGGGGAGGCGCACGCAGAGATTGCCGCTCTGCGTGCCGCGGGAGCCGAGGCTGCAGGCGCCACCGCGTACGTCACGCTGGAGCCGTGCAGCCACCATGGACGCACGCCACCTTGCGCGGACGCTCTGATCGAGGCTCGCGTCGGCCGCGTCGTCTTTGCGATGCACGATCCGGATCCGTGGGTGAGCGGTCGCGGGGCCGAGCGGCTGCGGCGCGCCGGCATTCGGGTAGAGAGTGGATTGATGGAGAGCGAGGCGGCCGAGCTCAACGCCGGGTACGTGCGGCGCCTGACGGCCAGCCGGCCCTGGGTGCGCGTGAAGCTCGCCCTGAGCCTCGACGGCCGCACGGCGCTCGCGAGCGGCGCGAGCAAGTGGATCACGGGAGAGGACGCGCGCCGCGATGTGCAGCGCTGGCGTGCGCGGAGCTCCGCTTTGATGACCGGCATCGGCACCGTGCTCGCCGACGATCCGCGGCTCGACGTTCGGACACAAGCGGCGCGGGTGCGCCAGCCGGTGCGCGTGGTGCTCGACAGCGGCCTCAGAACCCCGCCGGGCGCACGGCTCTTCGGCGGCGCGGGCGAGGTGTGGATCTTCACAGCGTCCGCGGATGCCACCCGCCGCGGCGCTCTCGCCGCGCGCGGCGCTCGGATCGAGCAAGTCGAGCAGATCGAGCGGGCCGAGGGGGCGAGCGGCGCCGCCACCTTTTTAGACCTCCGGCAAGTGCTCGAGCGTCTGGCGGAGGCTCAAATCAATGAGGTGCACGTCGAAGCAGGAGCGACGCTCGCGGGCGAGCTGATCCGTGCGCGGCTGGCCGACGAGCTGCTGCTCTACGTGGCGCCCGTGCTCCTCGGGCCGCAGGCGCGGCCGCTCGTGGACTTGCCCGCGCTCGAGAGCTTGCAGGGCGCGCCGCGTTTCGACATGGTCGAGGTGCAGCCGGTCGGCGCAGATTTGCGGATTCGCTTGCGCCCGGGATAACGAAGACATGTTCACGGGCATCATCCAGGACATTGGACGGGTTCGCGCGCTCGAGCCGCGAGGGGGCGACACGCGGCTGACGGTTGCCGTCGACCGTCTCGACCTCGGGCGCATCGCCGTCGGAGACAGCATCTGCGTTCAGGGCTGCTGCGTCACCGCGACCGCCGTGCAGGGCGCGACCTTCCAGGCCGACCTCTCCCGCGAAACGCTCGCGCTCACGACGCTCGCCGAGTTGCGGCCGCACTCTCCCGTGAACCTCGAGCCGTCGCTGCGCGCGGGGGATCCTCTCGGAGGCCACCTCGTATCCGGCCATGTGGACGGGATCGCCCGGGTCACCGCGTGCGCGAGCGATGCGCGCTCGCTGCGGCTCACGATCGAGGTCCCCGCGGAGCTCGCGCGCTACATTGCCCGCAAGGGGTCGGTCGCCGTGGACGGCGTGAGTCTCACCGTCAACGAGGCGCACGGCGCGAGCTTCGGCGTCAACCTCATCCCGCACACTCGGTCCATGACGACCCTGGGCGGCCTCGAGGTCGGCGCGCGGGTCAATCTGGAGGTGGATTCGCTCGCGAGGTATGTCGAGCGGCTGCTCGCCGCGCCTCGAGAGCCCTGAGCTCTCGAGGCCGCATCGCGGCGCGCGGTACCGCCTGTGCGCGCGGCACCGCCTGCGGACAGATCGCCGCCGTCCGAGTACCATGAAGCAGGTCGTTCCGAGGCGACTTGAGGTTAAGAGGCGCGATATGTCCAACGTTCTGTCCCTCCCGCCGCGGCCCGCGGCGGAAGATCCGGGAATGCCCGGCGCGAGCAGCATCGAGGAGATCGTGGCCGAGCTTGCAGCCGGCCGCATGGTCATCATCCTCGACGACGCCGACCGCGAGAACGAAGGCGACCTCATCATGGCCGCCGAGCACGCAACCCCCGAGGCCCTCGCCTTCATGATCCGCCACACGAGCGGCATCATTTGCGTGCCGATGGAGGAGGAGCGGCTCGCCCGGCTCGAGCTGCCGCAGATGGTGTCGGCCAACAACGAGAGCCACCGCACGGCCTTCACGGTCTCCGTCGACTATCGCCACGGCACCACCACCGGCGTCTCCGCCGCCGATCGCGCGGCGACCATTCGGGCGCTCGCCAATCCGCAATCCCTCGCCGAGGACTTCGCGCGGCCGGGTCACGTCTTTCCGCTGCGGCCCCGCAAGGGC
>JASHYG010000331.1 GCA_030043215.1 Gammaproteobacteria bacterium | reverse complement strand
TGGCCACGACGGGCAGCAGCAGCTCGAGGGGGATGTCGTGATGATGCGGGCCCTCGTAGTTGCCCCAGCAGATGTGCATCCGGACGCGCTCGGCCGGCACGTTCCGCAGCGCGTGATTGAGGACGTCGATGTGCTGCGCCGCGAGCGACAGATACTCCTCCACGCTCCGGTTCCGGTACATCGTGTGGCGCCCCATGCCGAGATCCGGCGCATCGATCTGCAGCAGCAGGCCAGCCGCGACGATCGCTTCGTATTCCGCGCGCATCGCCTCCGCGACCGCGCCGAGATACTCGTCCTGAGTCCGGTAGTAATCGTTCGGCTGGAAGAGCGCGATGACGCCGGGAGACGCCGCGTTCATGAACCCCTCGAGCGGACGCGCTTCGGTCCCGTGCGCTCCGGTCCCGTGCGCTCCGGTCCCGCGCGCTCCGGTCCGTTGAGCGGCCCGCGCATCGGCCAGCGCCGTTTTCAGGTTCGCGATGTCCGCCGCGACGGGGCCCATGTCCTTCACGGCGATCGGCCCGACGCACCGCGGCCGGCGATACTTCGCGGTCGCACCGGTGTCCGCGAGCTTCCTCAGCAAGCCGGGGAACTCGACGAGATCCTGCCCCGGCTCGCGCGGCGTGTCGCCGTCGAATCCCGTGATCCGATCCTTGATGTACGTCGCGTAGCTGATCTTGCTCATCTCGCCGTCGCTCGCGACGTCGATGCCGACTTCGGCCTGGCGGAGCACGATGTGCTTGACGGCCGCGGCGATCACCGCGGCGCCCGCGGCCGCGTCGGCCGGCTCGCCCCGCTCGCGGGCGAACACCACGTCCGTGACGGCGCGCGAGCGGGGAAGGCTTCCCACGTGCGTGGTGAGGATCCGCTCCGCACTCGTCCTCATCGCGCTGATCCGGCTCCGCAGCCGCCCCGGGTCCTCATTTCCCCCATAGCTCCCGGGTTGCGATGCGAGCGCCCTCCACGAGCGCCTCGAACTTCGCCCACATGATCTCCGGGTCCACGCGCCGGATGCTGTCCACTTGCGCGAAGCCGCAGTCGGTGCCGGCGATGACGTTCTCGCGGCCGACGAGTTGAGCGAACCGCACGATCCGGTCGGCAACCATCCTCGGGTGCTCGACGGTGACGATGTGGTGCGTGATCACGCCCGGGATCAGGATTCTCCCGGGCGGCAGCTTCACCTTCTGCCACACCCGCCATTCGTGCTCGTGCCGCGGATTGGCGGCCTCGATGGAATAGGCGCCGGCCCGGACCTTGAGGATGAGATCGACGATGTCCTCGAGCGGCGCGTCCGAGAGGTGGGGAACGTGCCAGCTACCGAAGCACACGTGATAGCGCACACGGTCCTCCGGAATGCCCTCGAGCGCGCGGTTGAGCGCCTCGACGCGCAGCTCCGCCCACTCGCGGTAGTGCTGCGGACTCTTCTGGGTCAGGGTGTCGTACATGTTCGCGAGCACCGCATCGTCCACCTGGACCAGGAGTCCGGCCTTGTGGATCGCCGCGTACTCGGTATGCAGGGCATCCGCGATGGCGAAGACGTATTCCCGCTCGGTCGGGTAGAACTCGTTGACACCGTCGTATGCCGTGCTCGCCGGCGCGACTGCGGTCATGAACGACTCGGCGACCTCGACCGACTTCAAGCCCGCCGTCAGGTTCTCGACCGCCCGATCGATCGCGCGCGTGTCGCGATACTTGATCGGCCCGATGCACGCCTCCGTCGGCGTGCCGGTCAACACATGCGGCATCTCCTGGGCGATGAAATTGGCGAATCGCACCCCGTCGCGTCCGAGCCACTCGAGCGGCCGCAGCTGATCCTTCCGGATCTCGAATCCGGTGATCCGCTGCATGATGTAGCCTGCCCAGCTGTCCTTGCCGAACTCCCCATCGTTGATGATGTCGAGGCCCACTTGCGCCTGCCGTTTCACGACGTCGGCGACCGCAACCCTGACACGCCGCGCGTACTCCGCGGGATCCTGCGGAGGACCCTTGCCATAGCTCGCGAGCTCCAGCAGCGACTGCGGCCGCGGCAGGCTTCCGACGTGAGTGGTGAGGATGCGATCTTGGCTGCGCTTCACTGCATGATCCTTTCCGATCTTCCACGAGCTGGCTGGAGGACGGCATGGTCCTCTCGCCGGCGCTACAGCGCAAGGGGAACGGATCTGCGGCGCAAGGCGCTTCGGTAGGCTCCCGGCGCCGCGCCGAAGTGCCGGCGGTAGCAGCGCGCGAAGTGGCTCGGCTCCGCGAATCCGCAGCGCGCCGCGATCTCGCCGATCGGCACATCGGCGAAGCGCTCGTCGCTCAGCAGGCGCCGCGCGCCGTCGAGCCGGATGCGGAGCAATTGCTCACCGAAGGTCGTGCCGCTGCTCGCGAACAGGAAGTGCAGATAGCGCTTGGAGATGCCGTGCTCCAGCGCGACCATGGCCGGCGAGAGCCCGGGCTCGTGATAACGGTCGTGCAGCGATCTCACGAGGCGGCCCTGCAGGTGGTCGCGGCGAGACGGCTGCGGGGCCTCCCGGCCCGCGGCCAGAGCGAGGAGCGCGGCGATCTGCTCCGCAACGACACCTCGAGGCAGGGACAAGCGGTCGATATCGTCGGGGCGGAGGTTCGCGACGGCAGCGGACAGCGCGGCTGACCATCCGATCTGCGGGCGCAGCACCCGGCCGACGATGGCCTCGGGCTCCGGGAGCCAGGCGAGCAGCCACGGACGCGGAAACTGCACCACGAGGCAACGCGTCGGCACCGGGCAACTCACGGTGTGCGGCTCGGTGCTGTCGAGGAGCGCGCAATCGCCGGCGTGCATGACGACCGGCCGGCTGCGGTGCTCGAGCTCGAACTGTCCGCTGCGCAGGTGCAGCAGGTGGAAGACCGCCGTGTCGCTGCGCGAGATCGCGCGGCGCGTGCGGACGACATTCTGCGCCGTCGCCTGGATGAAGTTCAGCTTGGTCGAGCCGAGAGCGCACTGCTCGAGCCGCGCTTGGAACGGCTCGCCGGCGGGGCAGTCCACCCCCAGCTCGAGAATCGCGTGACACACGGAGTCGCACCAGTACGCGAGCGCCCGATGCGGCTCCACGTCTTGCGTAGACCAGCTCCGCACACCGAGATCTTCACGCGGCGCGCTCCGTACGCTGACGTTCATGTGCCTCCCCCTCCGACCGCACGACACAGCTTGCCGCGAGCCACACCGGCCGTCTAGAGTTAGCCTGGCCGGCTGCCGGCGAGGAGGGTGCGATGGCCAACGCGCAATGGACGACCGCCCGAGTGGCGATGAAGTCTCCCCAAGCCCTGTTCATCGGGGGCGAATGGGTCCGATCGCTCGGGGACCGGACGCTCTCGGTCATCTCGCCGGTCACGGAGGAGGTCCTCATCACGGTGCCTGAGGCCTCGGAGCGGGACGTAGACCGCGCCGTCGCCGCCGCCCGTGAGGCCTTCGACAACGGCCCTTGGCCGCGCCTCACCCCCCAGGAGCGGGGCCAGGCGCTCATCAAGGTTGCCGACGCCCTGCGGGCACGGCTGCCGGAGCTCGCCGAGCTCTGGACGGCCCAGGTCGGCGCGCCGATCGGCCTCACGCGGTATGCCGTGGGGCAGGCGCCGGAGCTGTTCGAGTATTATGGAAAGCTGATCCAGTCGTATCCGATCGTCGATGAGCGCCGGCGAGACGACAATGGGCTCGTGCGCGTGGTCAAGGAGCCGGTGGGAGTCGTTGCCGCCATCACGCCCTGGAACGCGCCGCTCGTCCTGCTCTGCTACAAGGTCGCCGCCGCGCTCGCCGCCGGTTGCACCATCGTGTCGAAGCCGTCGCCGGAGACGCCTCTCGATGCGCACCTCCTTGCAGAATGCATCGAGGCGGCCGGCCTGCCGCCCGGGGTGCTCAACGTGCTGCCTGCCGGACGCGAAGTCGGCGACTACCTCGTCCGCCATCCAGGCATCGACAAGGTGAGCTTCACCGGGAGCACCGTCGCGGGCCGGCACATTGCCGAGGTCTGCGCCCGGCGGCTCGCCAGAACGAGCTTCGAGCTCGGCGGCAAGTCCGCGGCCATCGTGCTGGACGACGCCGATATCGGACAGGTGCTGCAGAGCCTCGTCCCCTTCTCGATGCCGATCACGGGTCAGGTCTGCTTCTCCCTGACCCGCGTCCTCGTGCCCGAATCCCGCGCACGCGAGGTCCTCGACGCGTACGTCACCGCCGTTCGCAGCATGAAGGTGGGCGACCCCTTCGAGGCCGACACGCACATGGGCCCGCTCACCATGCAGCGGCAGCTCCAGCGCGTCCAAGGCTACATCGCGAAGGGACGCGAGGAGGGCGCGCGGCTCGTCACGGGCGGTGGCAGGCCGCGGGGGCTCGACCGGGGATTCTTCGTCGAGCCGACCGTCTTCGCGGACGTGGACAGCCGCATGACCATCGCTCAGGAGGAGATCTTCGGCCCGGTCGTATCCTTCATCCGCTACGACGGGATCGACGACGCGGTCCGCAAGGCGAACGATACCATCTACGGCCTGCACGGCGCGGTCTATACCGCCAATGCGGAGCGCGGCTACCAGGTGGCGCGCCGCGTGCGCTCCGGCAGCGTGACCGTCAATGGGCTCATCGTCGATCCCAAGATGCCGTTCGGGGGCTTCAAGCAGTCCGGTCTCGGGCGCGAGGGCGGCATCGAGGGCCTCGACCCGTACTTCGAGACCAAGACGATCTACTTTGCTTGAGCCGCCGGCAGCGGGCTCGAGCCGCCCGCGGCGCGTCGCCTGAGCGCCCCTCGGCGAGCTCGCCGCCCGCGGCGCGGCTCACTTCCTCTTCGGCGGATGGAGGAAGTCCGGCTGCCAGTCCTCCTGCGCCCGCGCGATCACGAAGGCATGGATGGCCTCGACCTGCGCCTTTGTCAGAAGGCCCTTGAAGGGCTCCATCCCCGCCTGCTTGAGCTTTCCGCCCAGCACGATATCGTCGAAATCGGCATGCGCTTGCGGCCCGAGGTGCCGCAGATCCTTCGGTCCGCTGCCGACCGCGTTCTGGCCGTGGCAGACGGCGCAGTGACTGCTGTAGAGAGCCTCGCCCGCGTCGACCTCCTGCACCGGCTCCTGGGTGGCCGGGGGCGGCGGGATCGCCGCGGTCGGCGGCGCGGGGGGGAGCGTGAGACCCCTGGCATCGAGCGCGAAGACGAGCAGGCGGGCCGGCCCGACGGAGAAGGGCTCATCGCCGTGCGTCAAGCCATGCACGATCCCGCTGTTCCACCCTGCATTGACGGCGATGTACTGCTTGCCGTTCACCGCGTAGCTGATGGGGCCGGCAACCGGCACCGACTCCACCGGACTTTCCCAGAGCTTGCGGCCGTTGTCCGCGCGATAGATCGCGAGGGTCTCACCGATGGTGCCCTCGACCAAGAGGTTGCCCGCCGTCGCCAGGGTTCCGCCGTTGCCCGGGTGTGGAAACGGGATACGGAACGCTTCCCTCTGATGCACCGGGTCCCAGGCGAGCAAGTAGCCCTTGTCGCGCTCCTCCGCTTCGCGGTTGAGCTGCTTGCGCAGCTCGGGGTAGTTGCCGTAGCCGGCGCCGAGAGTGGACTGCCCTAACTTGAACTTGAACTGCCCCTGGGGCAGCTCGGATACGACCATCCACTGCTCCATGGTCGGGATGTACACGAGGCCGGTGAACGGGCTGAACGACATCGGGTACCAGTTGTGTCCGCCGCCGGCGCTCGGCGTCTGCAGGTGGGGCTTCACGGCCACATATGCATCCGGATAGATGACCGGCCTTCCGGTGCGCATGTCGATGCGCGAGGCCCAGGTGTTCGGCACGTAGGGCTTCGCCGAGATCAGCTGGCCGGTCGCCCGGTCGAGCACATAGAAGAATCCGTCCTTCGGCGCATGCAGGATGACGTGGCGGATGCGCCCGCGGATCTTGAGATCGGCCAGCATCAGCGGCGCGGTGCAGTCGTAGTCCCACTCCTCCGCCGGGATCTCCTGGTAATGCCAGACGTACCGGCCGGTCCTCGCGTTGACCGCGACGATGGAGCACAGGAACAGGTTGTCGCCGCCGCCTGGGCTGCGGAAGGCCTGCGGATGCGGCGAGCCGTTGCCCGTGCCGAAATAAACGAGGTCGAGCTG
>JASHYG010000330.1 GCA_030043215.1 Gammaproteobacteria bacterium | reverse complement strand
TTGCTTCCCACTTTCGGCGGCGCGATTGCCGCCATCCGCTACTTCGGCGATTTCGAGCGCTTCGCCGCGATCTCCAGGGTAACCGCCGAGCGCCTCGAGGTCGTCCACACGCGCATCACGCAACTGCTCGCCGCGTCCGACAGCGCGCTCGACTACGGGCGCGCGGCCGACCTGGCCCATGCGGCCGACGATGTGGTGGTGAGCGAGATCGAAAGCTGGCAGGCGGTGTTCGGCGGCAAGCACGTGACCGTCCCGGTCTGATCCACGCTCGGGTGTCACGCTCGCAAGTCCGCGGCCAGCCTGCGCGACGCAATGACCAAGTGCACGGCGGACCACAGATACACGAGCGCCGACAGCGTCAGCGCCGTCTGTAGCCCCTGCGACGCGGAGGTGCTCCGCGTGAGGTGATCGCTCAGCATCCCGACGAAGAGCGGCCCGAGGCCCTGCCCGAGCAGCGTGTACACGAGCCCCGTCACGGCCGCCGCCGAGGCCCGCATGCGCGGCTCCATCATGTTCTGCGTGACCGCGGTGGAGGCGGGGATGTAGGCATACTGGCAAACGGCGGTCACGGCGAGCAGCACGGCGGTCACGAGCCACGTGCCGGCCTGGAACGATGCGATGTAGAGCGGCGCGGTCAGCGCGGCGCCGAGCGCGGGAATGAGCGCATACCACCGCGCGTTACGCCGTCCCGCCCAGTCCGCAACGAATCCCCCGGCAATGATGCTCAAAGCGGCCGGAATGCTGGAGACCACGCCGACCACGAGCCCCGCCTGCGCGTAGTCGAGCCCGAACCGCCGGGAGAAATACGCCGCGAGGAAGTAGTTGATTCCGTAACCCGCGATGGTCGAGAGCGTCGCGCCCACGAGAAACTGGATGAGCGAGCGGCGCTCCCAGAACCGGCGCAGCACGGCTAGGAACGACGGCGTGCGTTGAGCATCGCCCGCGGCCGCCCCGGAACCGGAAGCCACATCGTGACATCCACGCAGAGGCTCCCGCACCGTGAGCCCTTGCAATAGCGCGAGCGCGAGCCCCGGCAACCCCGCGCACAGAAACGCCGCGCGCCACCCCCAGTGCAAGGCGATGAAGCCGCCGGCCGACCCGCCGAGGAATGCGCCGAGCGGCACGGCGAGCCCGACGACCGACATGGCCGACGCCCGCCGCTGCGGCGAGAAGTAATCGGAGACGATCGAGGTGGTTGCCGGTGTGCCGGCGGCCTCGCCGATGCCCACTCCGATGCGCGCGAGCAGCAGCTGCGCGAAGCTCGCCGCGAGCCCGGACGCCGCCGTAGCCACGGACCACAGCGCCGTTCCGATCGTGATGATGACGATCCGGTTCTTGCGCTCCGCGAGCCGCGCGATCGGAATGCTGAGCGCCACGTAGAGCACGGCAAACGTGAGTCCGCCCAGGAGCCCCATGTCCGCGTCCGAGACGTGGAGCTCCGCCTTGATGGGCTGCACCAACACCTGCACGACGATGCGGTCGACGAATCCGAACGTCGCGACCGCCGCAAAGAGCCCGAGCACCCAGATCCGATAGACGCGGCTGCGCATCCAGGCCGGCACGACAAGTGGCGTCTCGCCCGGTGTCACGGGTGGCGGCTCGCGGGTCATTTGAGCTGAGATTAGCATGGTGCCCCCCGAAGCCTGCTCTCGGCGTGGCAGTCACTGCCGGGCCGCCTCGGAGCGTAGAATGCCCCGGCGTCCGGCGGACGGGCGGGGGGTGCGCGATGGCGGAAGGTCTACTCGGCGGAGTGCTGGGAGAAGAGGAAGAAAAGGCCCAGGCGGAAGCCACCGAGGCGCGAGCGGGCGCCGAAGCGTTCGCCGCCGCGATCGCAGCTATTGCCTCTCGCCAGGACCCGAAGGTCGCCGACCGGACCGCCGAGTTTCTGCTCGAACAGACCCAGCTCCTCAAGGAGCAGAAGGAGGTCTTGAGGGATGAGCACGCGCTGCGCGTGGTCCACCTGCGCCATCAGTCGCACCTGCTGCGCGGGCAGCGCCTGGGACAGGCCATCCGCCTCGCCTTCCAGGTCGTCATCGCGCTGGTCGTGATCGTCATCGGCATCGGTATCGCAGTGATGCTGCACGATGCTTTCACCTCGCACAGCGTCGTCATCGATGCCTTCGAGGCTCCCGCGGCGCTCGTGACCCGAGGGGTGACGGGAACCGTCGTTGCGAACGACGTGCTCGATGAGCTCACGCGCTTGCAGGATGCCACGCACACCGCCGTTACCGATTTGAAGCGCAGCCTGTCGAACGCCTGGTCCAACCAGGTCAAGGTCGACGTACCTGAGACGGGAATCTCGCTCGGCGAGATCTCGCGGCTTCTGAGGGCTCGGTTCGGACACGATGTGCACATCGGCGGCGAGCTGGTCGAGACTGCCTCGGGCGGGCTCGCGCTCACCGTGCGCGGTGACCGGCTCGATCCGAAGACCTTCACCGGCGGCGCCGACGACTACCAGAAAATCGTGGTGGATGCGGCGCAGTACCTCTATGCCGGGTTCCAGCCGTACCTGTGGACCGTCTACCTTAGGCAGTCCGGCCGTTGTCCGGAGGCGATCGCGTTCGTCAAGTCTGTGTACGCCCGCGCCGACAACCCGCAACGCGCGTTGCTTCTCGTTAACTGGGCTAACTGCGGAAGGGAGATCGATCCTTCCACCGCCTCGATGCGCGAGGCTGTCGAGAAGTACCAGGAGGCGATCGAGCTGAGTCCGGATTTATACCTGGCCTACTCCAATGAGGCAGCCTTGCTGTCGAACCTCGGAGAGGAGGAAGCCGCTTGGCGCGTGAGCGAAGTATTGAGGCGGATCGCCGGCACTCGGCCCGGCACTTACCATGTCGGCTTGGACGAGTTGACCTGGGATCTACCCGCAGAGCTCGAGGGATACCGTGGCCTCGTGTCGACCTATGCGGGTCGGGTCGACGAGAATTTTCAAATCGCAAGAGTTGACGTCCAGCTCCACGATCCCGCTGCCGCGGCGCTGATACTCCAAACCTCGCCGGTGAATGATCAGAATCCTGCGGATTCTGCCTCGGCCCACTATGCCCGTGGTCTCTGGGCGGGAGAGGTCGGCGACGCGAGCCAGGCGGCGACCGAGATGGAAGCGGCCGTGGCCATACAGAGCCCTGTCACCTTCGGGCCAATCGACCGATGCCAGATGGCATCGATCGAGGAGTCGGCCGGCCACCCGGACAAGGCTGACGCGATTCTCGCCAATCCTGCCGCGACGCACCTCGTCGACTGCCAGCGCTCCCGCGGCGATATCCTCGATCACCGAGGCGACTGGACCGGCGCGCAGCAGACGTACGCAGCGGCGGTCGCTCTCGCCCCGGACCTACCCGCGGGCTACTACTCATGGGGCGTCGCGCTCACTCACCACGGCGATCTCGCGGGCGCCATTGCGAAGCTCCAAGCTGCCAACCAGCGCGGCCCCCACTGGGCCGACCCGCTCAAGGCGTGGGGCGATGTGCTCGCGAAGCAGGGCCACTTCAAACAAGCGCTCGCCAAATACGATGAGGCGCTGAAGTACGCCCCGAACTGGGCAGCGCTCGCGCAGGCGCGCGCTGCTGCTCAGCAGAAGATGAGATGAGGCGCGCCCGCAATACCACCCGATCCGCTTCATTCGCTCTCGACCTGCAGAGCGACTGAGTCCCTCTCGTCATCCCCCCGCGAGCTGCTCCTCGCTCACCCACCACCCGTGAATCCCCTGCCCGATGCGGAAGGGCAGCTTCACGGTCGCCACCGCTCCTTCTTCCATGCGCTGGGTATCGACGACGACCAGGTCCGAGCGGTTCTCGATCAGCCGGTTGGCGACCCCGACGAGATAGCCGTCGCCTTCCGGCGCACTCTTCGAGCGCGGCGCGAAGCAGCATTCCTGCAGGGTCGATTCGGCGCCTGCGAAGAAGGTCGAGGTGCCGCGGGTGGCATGATCGAAGCGCGTCCAGCAGTTGACCGGCTGCGTGAGGACGTGCGCGAGCCGCTCGTCGAACGGTCGCGTGGGGTCCATCGTCGGCATGAACCCGTAGCGGTACGGAACGGTGTGGTACCGATCGTCCTGCCGCGGCAGGATTCCGACGGTGGGATAGAGGATCTCCATGTCGTAGGTGTCGAGGCTCTTCTTCGATAGATCGACCGTGAGCCGGGTGATGCGGCCCTCGGCGGCGCG
>JASHYG010000329.1 GCA_030043215.1 Gammaproteobacteria bacterium | reverse complement strand
GCCGGTTGCGGCGCGGCCTCGAGGGGTGCGGGGCCGGAAGCGGTGCTCGCCCCGGCGATGCCGATCTTGGATCCATCCGTCAACCGGTCCGTGCCGTCGATGACCACCGTGTCCCCGACCGCAAGGCCCGACAGTATGGCGGTGTTCTTGCCGTCGCTCGGACCCGGCACGATCTTGCGCACGGATACGGTGTGGTCGGCGTTGACGAGGAAGACGTAATTGCCCGGGGCACCGCTCAAGACCGCCGGGGTGGGCACGAGCACGGCCCCCTGCAACGTGTCGACGAGCATCTGGACGTTGACGAATTCGTTCGGGAACAGCGCCTCATCATCGTTGGGGAAGGTTGCGCGCAGGGTCACCGTGCCGGTGCTCGTCGCCATCTGGTTGCTGAGCGCATACAGCGTGCCGGTTGCGATCTGCCGGGTGTTGTCGCTCGAATAGGCGGTGACCGGCAGCTTCGCGCCGGAATTGAAGCGCTGGATCACCGTGCCGAGATCGTTCTGGGCTACGGTGAACTCCACCGTCGTCGGCTTCATCGTCGTGATGACGACGATGCCGGGCGAGCTCGACGCCGTGACGTAGTTGCCCGGATCGACCAGGCGCAGGCCGACCCGGCCGGCGACGGGCGCCGTGATGCGGCAGTACTCGAGGTCGAGACGGTACTGGGCAACATTCGCCTCGTCGGTCTTCACCTGCGCGTCGTCCTCACCGACCAGGAACTCCTGGTCGGTGACGGTCTGCTCGGCGACGGCCTGCTTCGCGCGCAATTGCTCGTAGCGAGCCAGGTCCGAGCGAGCCTGGTCGAGGGACGCCCGGTCCTTGAGCAGTGCCGCCTGCGCCTGTTGCAGCCCGATCTCGTACTGACGCGGATCGATCTGGGCGAGAAACTGCCCCTTCGTCACATCCTGCCCTTCCTGATAACCCACCGCGGTCAGGTAGCCGCTCAGCTGAGGCAACACCGTCACCGTGGCGGTGGGCGTGACGGTACCGAGCTCCGTCAGCTCCTCCGGCATGTTGCCTCGCTGCGCCTGGGCGACCTCGACCACCTGCGGCGCCGCGCCCTGCGCAGGCGGCTTGCGCGCGAGCAGGTGAAAGAGCACGAGGGCGAGCAAGACCACGCCCACCGCCGCGAGGATCGAATTCCTACGGCGGCTTCGGGGACCGCGTACCGCCTGTCCGTCCTGCGTTTCGCTCATACCTGCTCCAATCAAAGCAGAACCCACGGACGGCTGTCGAGTTCCTGAGATTATCGTTTGTTAATCAGCGCCGGATCCGCGAAGGGGCGCCAGCCACTCGAGCGCTTCCTCGTGCGGCAGGCGGGCCTTCTCCGGGTCCGGATTGAGCGCCTGAATGCACACCTGGTCCGCGCCGGCATCCCAGTGCTCCTGGATGCGGGCGCGGATCGCATCGACGCCGCCCCATGCGACCAGCGCATCGATGAGCCGGTCGGAGCCGTTGCCCGCGAGGTCGGAATCGTCGAAGCCGAGCCGCTTCAAGTTGTTCGCGTAATTGGGCGCGCTCAGATAGAAGCCGATGGCCTGGCGGGCAATCGAGCGCGCCTTGGCCGGGTCGCTCTCGAGCAGCACCTTCTGCTCGGTGCACAGCCACTTGCCGGGCCCGAGGATGCGCCGCGCTTCCGCGGTGTGGGCCGGAGTGACGTTGTATGGATGGGCTCCGTCGGCCAGGCGCCCCGCGAGCTCGAGCATCTTCGGGCCGAGCGCCGCGAGCACGATGGGCGGCCGCTCCGCGGGAGCCGGCGCCCGGTACTCGACGCGCGCCATCTGCTCGAGGTATCCACGCATGCGGCTGACCGGCTTCGGGTCGTAGCGGTGTCCCCGCACCTGCTCGACCATCCGGGCATGCGATACCCCGAGCCCGAGCAGGAAGCGCCCGTTCGACTGCTCGGCGAGTGAGAGCTGCGCGGACCGCATCGCCAGGGGATCGCGCGCGTAGATGTTGGCGATCCCCGTCGCGACGATGAGACTGTCCGTGCGGGCCAGCAGCCAGGCCGCGAACGGCAGGGGGTTGCGCCCAAAGGCCTCGGGAACCCAGAGCGTGGAATAGCCCCACCGCTCGACCCTCGCCGCGAAGGCCGCGGCCGCGGGCGCCGTCATCGTGTCCGTGAACGCCCAGACTGCGAGCTTACCGAGCTGCATGGCGCGCATTCTCGCGCCCGGCGCGCGGCAACTCCACCCCTGGCGCAAGCCCCCATACGCGGCTCACCCATCCGCCGCGCTTGCCGCGCCGCGACGCGCCCAGCGCGCCCGCGGCGCCCACCGCGCCCACCGCGACGTGCTGGACGGCGAAGCGGTCGTCCGTGTAGCCTGCCGCCTACCACTTGGGCCGCGCAGAGCCCGGGTGCCGCGGGCTCGCGGAGCTCGCGCCTGAGAATAGGGGATAACAACATGCAACGGTCTGGCATACGCAGCGTGCCCGCTGCGCTCGGTGCAGGTTTTCTGGTGATCGGCGCGGCGCTCCTCGGGCGCGCGAGCGCCGCGACACAGCACTGCAATAGCGCCTGCTTGAATGGCATGGTCGACTCCTACCTTGCCGCACTCGTGGCACACGATCCCTCGAAGGTGCCGATCGCCGCGGACGCCGAGTTCGTCGAGAACACCGTGCGGATGAAGCCCGGCGAGGGCCTCTGGCAGACCGCCTCCGCGGTGCCCACGACGTTCAAGATCTACGTTCCCGATCCGGTCGCCGAGCAGGTCGGCTTCATCGGGGTGATGGAGGAGAACGGCAAGCCCATCGAGCTGGGGTTGAGGCTCAAGGTCCGCAACGGCGAGATCACGGAGATGGAGCACCTCATCGCGCGCAATCTGCGGGAGGCCTCTCTCAAGAATCTGCAGACGCCGCG
>JASHYG010000328.1 GCA_030043215.1 Gammaproteobacteria bacterium | reverse complement strand
CCCCCACAAGACTCCCAACAGCAGTCGCTCGAGGTGGTAGACCTGCGGGCGCCGTGCGTGTTTGAGCGCAAACCGTTACCACACCAGCGCGGACCCCCAACGCCGCACTTGACTTATGCGCCATATGTGCCACAGTGCGACTATGGCACCTTTCAAGCTAACCCTGACACCCGGGACCTCGATCTTCGATCAGGTCGTGTTCGCTGCTACACGCGCCATTCTGAGTGGCGCGTTGCAGCCGGGGCAGGCCTTTCCCTCCGGCCGCTCACTAGCAGCCGATCTGAAGATTCATCCGAATACCGCGCACAAGGCCATTCAGTACCTGATTCAGGAACGATGGCTGGAGGCTCGGCCAGGTATCGGAACAGTCGTGCTCGAGCCGCCCCAGGCGAGGCCCGGAGATCGAGAGCGCCTACTCAACGGAGAGGTCGACAAGCTGGTGGTGGAGGCCGCACGCGTCGGGGTGGATCTCTCCGAAGTGATCGATGCAATCAAGGGGCGGTGGAAGAGCATGCGAGGCAGACCATGATCATCGAGACCGAGAACCTCACCAAGAAATTCTGGCGCCACGAGGCTGTGCTTGGCGTAAACCTCACTGTCACGCAAGGCGCGATTTGTGCACTGGTCGGCGCCAATGGCGCCGGCAAGACGACCCTCATGCGGGTGCTGGTCGACATCCTCGGCCCGGATGGGGGCAGCGCCCGCGTAATGGGTATCGACTCGCGCCGCCTCACGTCCCGCGATCGCCTGCGCATCGGCTACCTGACCGAGAGCCAGAAGCTTCCGGACCGACTGAGCGTTTCCCAGTACTTCGACTACCTGCGCACCCTGTATCCCAACTGGGACCGCTCGCTGGAAACGCAACTGCGCGAGCAGTTTCAACTGCCGCCGAAGCGCGCGCTCGGCAAGCTCTCGCACGGCATGCGGATGAAGGCCATGCTGATCGGCGTCCTGGCGTTCAGGCCGAAGGTTCTCATCCTCGATGAGCCTCTGAGCGGACTCGACCCTCTGGTTCGCGATGAGGTTATGGCGGGATTGATCTCGCAAGCAGGCGAAACAACCGTCCTCATCTCCTCGCACGAGCTTTCGGAAATCGAGGGGTGCACCACACACGTCGCGTTCATGGTCCGCGGCAGAGTGATCATCCAGGAGAGCATGGAGTCCCTCGCCGCACGCTGCCGCGACGTCACCGTGACCCTCGTTCAGCGGCCGGCCATCGGCGGCTTGCCGGAGTCGTGGTTGAACCCTCAGGCGGAGGGCTTGCAGTTGCGCTTTGTCGATACCGCATTCGTGGGCGACGCCCAATTACAAGAACAAGTGCAAAAGCGGCTCGGCGGGATCCACCACTTCGAGTCGACGCCCCTGTCGTTGCGCGATATTTCCAAGGCGCTGATTCGCGCGACGCGGCAGGAGACTTGAATGAAACACCAAGCTCAGCTTGTAGGCGCCTTGCTGCGCAAGGACTTTCGGCTCTTCGGGCTGTTCGCGCTATTGAACGCCGCCCTGATCGTTGTGACGCAATTCGGTCCGGCCCTCCCGTTGCAGAACCTGGCAGTCTTGCTACAGCTTGCGAGCGTACTCGCCACCGTTCTGCTCATTCTCGTGATCTTTCATGAGGACGCCACGGTGAGTGTGGACCACGACTGGCTGACACGTCCTGTCCCAGGATTGGTATTGCTGCTTTCAAAGTGCGCCTTCGTTGTTCTGGCAATCCTTGCTACGACGGTGTTTGGCGGGATCGCCTACAACCTCTATCGGGGCCGCTCGTTGGGCGAGTCGGTGCTGGCAGGGGTTGCATCCGGTGCGGGTGGCGGAGCGCTTACATTCGGTCTGGTGGTCATGGTCTTTGCCGCGGTCACGGCGAATGTGCGTCAGGCGACCATTGCTTTCCTCGTCGGCATAGTGACGCTGACCGCGGTCGTGAGTATTTCAAGCTGGCTATCCGCCCCCGACGCGCCTTTGTTGTTATCCGGCAGCCAGTGGGTTACGGGCCGCACCTTGGACATCATGATCGGTCTCCTCGCGGTGTCCGTGCTTTTTGTCCAGTACAGAGTTCGCCACAGTTACGTCGCGCGCATGATAGTCGGCCTCGGGGTGGTCGCGGTATTCGCGTTTACAGTGTCGATGACCTGGGCGCGTATCTTCTCCGTGCAGAGCTTCTTCTCCCGGGATCCAGCCGCCGCAGCCTCAATCGGCCTTGAATTGGCGAGGGGTTGCTTTCCGGCTCATGTTTTCGATGCAAGTCGGGGCCCCGCCGTCGTGGGACCGGCTGAGGAACAACGCGGGCGCGCCGGGCCAGACATCGTTTTTTCGACACGGAGCATTCCGACAGGCGTACCAGCAGGTTATCGACTCACCGCGGGGCGCGTGCAGCTCACTTACCGTGCCGCAGGTGAAGTTGTACAGACCCTGCATCCGCCGCCGCAGTTTACGCCCCCTGAGATGCCGAGTGACGGCGGCTCGCGAGCGGCGACGCAAGACTGGTCGTTGCCGCGAAGCACTTACGACCGACTTGCACAAAACCGTGACGTTGAAGCAGAGATCGACTATTTCCTCAACCTGCTGGCACCAAAGGCGAGCGCCGAGTTCCTCGCTGACGGCAGGCGCACGTTCTATCCAGGGCTTGGCTACTGCAGCGCAACGTTCAGTCCCGCCGACGGAGTGATCAATGTCGATTGCTTCAAGTGGGGCATTCAACCGGCGCAGCTCGTGGCGAGTCTGGCCGATACGCCCGGATCCACTGGCAGCCCAAGCGGCTTTCCCGACTTCGTTCCTGCCGCGCTCGATTTTTGGGGCGGGCAGCGGCACCTCATGAGGCTACGCGCTGAAGGCAGCGGCATACCGCGGGTGAAAGTAACGGCGTTTGCTGCTGTCGCGCACTTCGATCGCCGCATTGTCGTGCCGGGCATGCTCGGTGGGCCCCTCTCTTCCTGCCCTGCGCCTTGAGCGTGGTGCGGGCAAACCGACCCGGGCGCGTGCGCCCCCGAGGTCTCTGCCCATGAACACTCGAGGATTGACACGGTTTACCGGCGTCTCGGAGGGCACGTCATGAAGGCAGCGTTCCGTCTCGCGGCACTCACCCTCCTCCTCGGTTATGGCATCCTGCCGATCGGGGTGTACGCCCAAGCGGGGCCACCGAACTCGGGCGGCAATAACGGCCAGACTCCCGCCGTCGCGGCAGTGGACCCCGCAGTCTACGACGGATATGTGGGGCACTACCGGCTCAACGAGACCACGATCATGACGGTCTCGCGCAAGGGCGATCACTTGTCGGCTCAGATGATGGGTCAAGTGCTGGAAATCTTTCCGAAGAGCCAGACGGAATTCTTCGTCAAGTCGCCCGTGCCGATCACTTTCACGTTCCAGACCGATGCGGCAGGTCATGCGACGGCGCTAACCGTGCAT
This sequence comes from Gammaproteobacteria bacterium, assembly GCA_030043215.1. Classification (GTDB taxonomy): domain Bacteria; phylum Pseudomonadota; class Gammaproteobacteria; order Steroidobacterales; family Steroidobacteraceae; genus JASHUC01. The sequence continues at coordinate 62 of JASHYG010000328.1, read as the reverse complement.
CAGCCCGGCAGCGAGTTCACTTTGCCGCGGATGAGCGAGGCGGCGGCGAAGCAGGCGGAGGA
>JASHYG010000327.1 GCA_030043215.1 Gammaproteobacteria bacterium | reverse complement strand
GGGCCGTCCCGCCTGACTCAATCATTCATGTGCCGCACGATAGCGGACGCGAACCCCGAGCAGCTCATGAGCTTCGCCCCGGGGATCAGGCGCTGCAGGGCTTCCTCCACGTTCTTCCGCGCGGCGAGCTCGCGCTTCGGGACGCGAATGGCCTCACGCAGGCGCGCCAGATCGTACGTGAGCTCTTTGCTCGCGATGGTCCGCGTGACGCCCTTCGCGATGAGGTCGGCCGCCTCCGTCCATTTGAGGTAGCGCAGCATCATCTCCGCCGAGAGAATCAGCGAGCCGGGGTTGACACGATCCTTGCCGGCAAAGCCCGGCGCCGTGCCGTGCGTCGCCTCGAACACCGCGGGACCGTCGCCGATATTGCCGCCCGGCGCGATGCCGATGCCGCCGACCTGGGCGGCGAGCGCATCGGAGATGTAATCGCCGTTGAGGTTGAGCGTCGCGATCACGTCGTACTCCTCCGGCCGCATCAGCACCTGCTGCAGGAAGTTGTCGGCAATCACGTCCTTCACGACGATGTCCGCGCCCGTGAGCGGGTTCTTGAAGCTGAGCCACGGGCCCGCGCCGATCTCGCGCGCGCCGAACTCCTCCCGCGCGAGCTGGTAGCCCCAGTTGCGGAATGCGCCCTCCGTGTACTTCATGATGTTGCCCTTGTGCACCAGCGTCACCGATACCCGATCGTTGTCGATCGCGTACTGGATCGCCTTGCGAACGAGGCGCTGGCTGCCTTCCTTCGAGACCGGCTTCACGCCGAGCCCCGAGCTCGCGGGGAAGCGGATCTCGGTCACCCCGAGCTCGCGCTGCAGGAAGGCAATGAGCTTCATCGCCTCCGGCGAGCCGGTCGGCCATTCGATGCCGGCATAGATGTCCTCGGTGTTCTCGCGGAACACGACCATGTCGGTGAGGCTCGCATCGAGCATCGGACTCACGACGCCCGGAAAATATCGGATGGGACGCACGCAGGCGTACAGGTCGAGCGTCTGGCGCACCGCGACATTGAGCGAGCGGATGCCCTCGCCGACCGGTGTCTCGAGCGGCCCCTTGATGGATACGGTGAAGTCACGCAGCGCCTGGAGGGTCTCCTCCGGCAGCCACTCGCCGTACAGGCGGTTCGCCTTGGCGCCGGCCCAGACCTCCATCCAGCGAATACTGCGGCGGCGGCCGTAGGCCTTGTCGACCGCCGCATCGACCACTCGAAGCATGGCAGGCGTCACGTCGATGCCGATGCCGTCGCCCTCGATGAAGGGGATGATCGGACGGTCCGGCACATCGAGGGTCGCGTCGGTGTTGACGGTGATCTTGGCGCCGTCCGCGGGGACTGCGATGCGGTCGTAATGCACGGCGGTGCGCTGTCCGGTCAGGCTCCGAGGCGCCGCTTGGCGTGCGCGCGCTCGGCGATGAGCAGCGCGAGCTCGAGCGCCTGCTCGTAGTTGAGGCGCGGATCGACGCTCGAGCGGTAGGCCCGCTGCAGGTCCGCATCCGTGAGCCCGCGGGCGCCTCCGGTGCACTCCGTCACATCGTCGCCGGTGAGCTCGATGTGCACGCCGCCCAAGTACGAGCCCAGCTCCGCGTGGATGCGGAAGGCGAGCTCGATCTCCTTCAAGATGTTCTCGAAGCGGCGGGTCTTGATGCCGTCGGTGGTCGTCTCGGTGTTGCCGTGCATCGGGTCGCAGACCCAGATCACCGTCTCGCCGGTCTGGCGAACGGCCTCGATGAGGGGCGGGAGGCGCTTCTCGATGTCCTTCACTCCGAAGCGGTGGATGAAGGTGAGACGGCCGGGCAGGCTCTGAGGATTCAGGGTGGCAACGAGGCCCTGCGCCCAGGCCGCATCCATGCCGGAGCCGACCTTCACCGCCACCGGGTTGCTGATGCCGCGGAAGTACTCGACGTGCGCTCCGTCGAGCTGCGCCGTGCGCATGCCGATCCAGGGCATGTGCGTCGAGAGGTTGTACCAGCGCTGCTGGCGCGGAATGAACCGGGTCTGTGCCTGCTCGTAGAGCAGCAGCAGGCCCTCGTGGCTCGCGTAGAAGCTCGCATGCGTGGTCTCGTGCACCGGCCGCCCGTTGATCCCCTCGAAGAAATCGAGCGCGTCGGCGATCGATTCCGCCATGCTGCGGAAGGCGTCCTTCAGGGGCGAGTGCTTGACGAACCCGAGGTCCCAGTACTCCGGGTGGTGCAGATCGGCGAATCCTCCATCGACCAGGGCGCGCACGAAGTTGAGCGTCAGCGCCGCCCGCTCGTAGCCGCGCAGCAATAGATTGGGGTCGGCGGCGCGCGCCTCAGGCGTGAACTCCGGACGATTGACCAGATCGCCCCGGTAGCTCGGCAGGGAGATGCCGTGGCGGGTCTCGGTATCGGCCGAGCGCGGCTTCGCGTACTGCCCGGCCATGCGGCCCACGCGCACGATGGGCTTCTTGAGTCCGTGCAGCAGTACGAGGCTCATCTGCAGCAGGATCTTGAGCTTCTTCGCGATCTGATCCGATTCGCACTCCGCGAAGGTCTCCGCGCAGTCCCCGCCCTGAAGCACGAACGCCTGGCCGCGCTGCACCGCCGCCAACCGTTCGCGCAGCGCGTCGACTTCCCACGACACCACGATCGGGGGAAGCCGCGAGAGCTCGGCGACGATGCGCTCGACGGCCGCGGGATCCTCGTAGCGCGGCTGCTGCTGAGCGGGCTTCGACTGCCAGCTCGCCGGATGCCAGGAGGTGGAGGTGTCTGGGCTGCGCATGGATTGCAGAGGGAATCGGGGCCTCGAGGGGAGCCTAGCACGGATGGGCTACGGACGGCTCGAGCGGCCGGCTCGAGCCGCCGGCGCACGCTCAACCTTCCGCGCTCTTCGACTCCCGCCATAGCGCATCCCACTGCGCGGGCGACAGCGCCGTGAGCGCGAGCCCGCGCTCGCGCGCCTTGCGCTCCATGCAGGCGAAGCGCCGCTCGAACTTCGCATTGGCGGCGCGGAGCGCTGCCTCGGGATCCGCTCGCAGGTGGCGCGCCCAGTTCGCGACGGCAAAGAGCAAATCGCCGAGCTCCTCGACGACACGGGGGTCCGGGCCCGGGCGGGGCGCCTCGTCGAGCGGCTGAGCAGCCGATACGCCCACGAGGCCGGCGCTTCCCTGCTGCTCGGCACGGATGGCCGCGTCGAGCTCGCCCAGCTCCTCCATGACTTTCTCGCGCACCTCCCACGCGACGGTCCAGTCGAAGCCCACGCGGCTCGCGCGCTTGCCGAGCTTGACGGAGCGCGTGAGCGCGGGCAGAGCGCGCGCGACGCCCGCGAGGGCGGACGGGCCCTCCTCGCCTCGTCCACTTGCCGCCGCCGCGCGCTCGTGAGCCTTGTGCTCCTCCCACTGCCGGGAGAGCGCCGCGTGATCGGTCGAAGAGCGTGGCTCCGAGAACACGTGCGGATGGCGGCTGACGAGCTTGTCACCGACGGTGCGGGCCACGTCCCCGAAGTCGAACCAGCCGCGCTCCTCGGCGAGACGCGCATGAAAGACCACCTGGAACAGCAAATCCCCGAGCTCGTCCTGCAACCGATCGGGCTCGCCGCTCTCGATCGCATCCGCAACCTCGTAGGCCTCCTCGAGCGTGTACGGCGCGATGGTTGCGAACGTCTGAGCGAGGTCCCATGGACAGCCGTGCTCCGGATCGCGCAGGCGCGCCATCACTTCGAGCAGCGCCGCGAGCGGTTGCGACGGCGCCGTCACGTCGGAGCCTCCGGCCCGAGGGCACAGAGCCGGTAGAGTGTCATCAGCATGCCTGCGGTCGCTCCCCAGATGTTGCGGTCCCCGTAGGGAATGTCGTACAGCTCCACCTCGGTCTCTCCGCTTCCGAACCCGAACCTGCGGCGGCGCGTCCGGTGGTTCGCGGGCTCGAAGAGGTACGCGAGGGGCACCTCGAACGTGTCCTCAACCTCCTGCCTCTGCAGCAGCATCCGGAACCCCGGCTGCACGAACCCGACGACCGGCGTCACGCGAAACCCGCTGATGACGATGTGATCGGGCAAGTAGCCCACGACCTCGACGAGCGCGGGATCGAGGCCGATCTCCTCCCGCGCCTCGCGCAACGCCGCCGCCTGGGGACTCCCGTCCTCCTGATCGAGCCGGCCGCCGGGAAAGCTGATCTGACCCGGGTGGTTGCGCAGCTGCGTCGCCCGCTGCGTGAGCAGCACCGTCGGCTCCGGCTCGCGCTCGATGATGGGGATGAGCACGGCCGCGGGGAGCGGATCGACGGGAAAGAACTCGCGATACTTGCGGCTCTCCGCCGCCGTGAGGCCCGGAATGCGCCACTCCGCGGGGTCGTGCTGCGGGCGGCTCCCCGCGAGACGCTCGCGGATCCGACGGCTCCACTTGCTCACCCACCCCCGCTCCCGCCGCCCTTGATGCCGCCGCGCGTGAGCTCGGCCGGATCGAGCAGGCGCTCGAGTTCCCCACGCGGCAGGTCGGTCATCTGCTCGGCGACCTCGCGGATCGGGCGACCCTCCGCGTAGGCCTTCTTTGCGATGGCGGCGCCTTGCTCGTACCCGATCACCGGGTTGAGCGCTGTCACCAGGATCGGATTGCGCTCGAGCGCTTCCGCGATGCGTGCCGGGTGGACCGTGAAGCCCGCGATGGCGCGGTCCGCGAGCAGGCGCAGCACATTCGAGAGCAGGCGGATGCTCTCGAGGAGGTTGTAGGCGATGACCGGCAGCATGACGTTCAACTCGAAGTTCCCGGACTGTCCTGCGACGGTGATCGCCGCGTCGTTGCCGATCACCTCCGCGGCAACCATCACGGCCGCCTCCGGGATCACCGGATTGACCTTCCCCGGCATGATGCTGCTGCCGGGCTGCAGCGCGGGCAGGGAGATCTCCCCGAGCCCCGCCAGGGGTCCGCTGTTCATCCAGCGCAGATCGTTCGCGATCTTGATGAGGCTCACCGCGACGACCTTGAGCTGTCCGGAGAGCTCGACGGCCGCATCCTGGCAGGAGAGGGACTCGAAGTAGTTGCGGCTCGGGTGAAAGGCGATACCCGTGAGCTCGGAGAGCGCGCCGCAGAAGGTCTTGCCGAAGCTCGGATGGGCGTTGATGCCCGTGCCGACGGCCGTGCCTCCCTGCGCGAGCGCGAGCAGCCGTGGCTCGACGCCCCGCAGGCGCGCATCGCCGTTCTCGAGCTGGGTGCGCCAGGCCGAGAGCTCCTGGCCGAAGGTCACCGGCATCGCATCCATCAGATGGGTGCGGCCGGTCTTCACGACGGAGCCGACCTCCTGCTCCTTCGCCCGCAGCACGTCGCACGCATGCTCGAGCGCCGGCAGCAGCTCCCCGTGCACCAGGAGCGCCGCGCTCACCTGGATCGCCGTGGGAATCACATCGTTGCTGCTCTGGCCGAGGTTCACGTGATCGTTCGGATGCACCTCGCGCCCGAGGCGGCGAGCGGCGAGGTGCGCGATGACCTCGTTCGCGTTCATGTTCGTGCTGGTGCCCGATCCGGTCTGGAACACATCGATGGGGAACTCGGCATCATGCCGGCCTTCCGCCACCTCGGCGGCCGCGGAGCCGATCGCCTGCGCCAGGGGCTCGGCGAGGAGCCCGAGCCTCGCGTTCGCCGCCGCCGCGGCCTGTTTGATGAGTCCCAGCGCGCGGATGAACGCCCGCGGCATACGGCGGCCGCTCACCGGGAAGTTCTCGACCGCCCGCTGGGTCTGCGCGCCCCACAGGGCGTCCGCCGGCACCTCGAGCTCCCCCATGCTGTCGCGTTCGATTCTGTGCCCTTTCCTCATCGCCGGCTCCCTCATTCGCCGCTGCGCCGGAGCCCCGGCGTGGCGGCGATCGTATGCGGTATGATCGGGAATCGTAGCACCTCAACACCCGCGCCAGGCATGTCCACCAGCCCGACCGACGCACTCTCCCCCGTCGATGGCCGCTATCGGGCCGCGACGCAGCCCCTGCGCGAGCTGCTCTCGGAGGCCGGGCTCATCCGGGAGCGCATCCGCATCGAGGCGCAGTGGCTGCTCCTGCTCACCGCCTCGGTCCCGCAGCTCGCCGGCTCGAGCCTCTCTCCGGCGGTGCGCCAGTGTGCCGTGGAGCTCGCCCGCGAGCCGCCCGCAGGCGCCGGCCCCGAGGTCAAGCGGATCGAGGAGCGCATCAACCACGACGTGAAAGCCGTCGAGTACTACGTCCGCGAGCGGCTTGCCGAGGCGGGCGCCAGCGCCGAGACCCTCGAGCTCGTGCACTTCGGCTGCACCTCGGAGGACCTCAACAATGTGAGCTACGC
>JASHYG010000326.1 GCA_030043215.1 Gammaproteobacteria bacterium | reverse complement strand
TTCAGCACGCTGCAGCAGAACGACGGCACGCTGTTCGCGCCGTTCGACCCCGGCTGCTCGCGCTTGGAGAACGGCAACGTCACTGCTGGTGATCCGAATGCCAGCTATCCCGCCGCGAAACTCTCGTGCGGCGAGCAGTTCAAGAGAGGCAACTACCGGTTCGACAGCCGCCTGCGCGATCGCGCGTTCCTGCTCGTCGATGAGACTCGCCAGCTGGTGCTGGCGAGCGGCTTCCTCGACCACGATGCCGCCCTCACGGAATACGAGCTTCCGGACGGCAGGCGCATCACGTCCCCCTTCAAGACGCCGTCGACGCTCTGCTTGCTGGAGCTGTTCAAGATCCGCCACGGCAAGATCTTCCGCGTCGAGACCGTCTACATCTCCGTGCCGTATCACATGCCCTCCGCGTGGCGGAGCACGGAATGAGCCCCACGCGGCCCGTGCGCCGCACCCCGAGCTGCCACGCCGGCACCAAGTCCCTCACGATACGCATGACTGGGATACGGCCGCGGTGCCCATCTTGGGCTTCACCCTTAGCCGCAGTCCGCCCCGAGAGCCCGCCCCGTGATCGAGATTCTTGGGGGCGTTGAAAAGTAGAGCAAGTGATTGGTGGAGCGGAAGGGGATCGAACCCTCGACCTTCGCATTGCGAACGCGACGCTCTCCCAGCTGAGCTACCGCCCCACACGAGCCGCCTTCCAGGCAGGCAGGGCCTGCGAAGCGGCGCGGGATTCTAGCATCGGCGGCCCGCCGGGCAAACCCGGCCACTGCAATCAGCCACTGCACTCGGCCACCGCCCTCTCGAGCGGCGCCCCGCATGGAAGCTCTCACAGGCGCTCGGCGGGCGGCTATGATCATCGCCTGTCCGCCACGGAGCTCACGCTCATGCTACGACCGGGCGCTCGCGCTCCGGAATTCACGCTGCCCGACCAGGACGGCGAGCCGGTCTCGCTCTCGGCCCTCCTCCGCGAGCGCAAACTCATCCTTTATTTCTACCCGGCGGATTTCACGCCTGGCTGCACACGGGAAGCCTGCGCGATCCGAGATATGCACTCCGATCTTGGGAGGTCCGATCTGACCGTCGCGGGTGTCAGCCCGCAAACGCCCGCGACCCATCGAGCCTTTCGCGCCAAGTACGAGCTGCCCTTCACTCTGCTCTCGGACGCCGAGAAGTCGGTCGCGCGCCTGTACGGTGTCACCGGCCCGTTCAGCCTCGGTCTGCGGCGGGCGACCTTCCTGATCGACGCAGAGGGCATCATTCGCGACGCCGTCCGCGCGGACTTCCGTATCGGGAGGCACGAGGCCTTCATCCGCGCGCTGCTGAGCCGCTGAGCCGCGCAACACCCGCCGGACATTCACGGCCGCCCGGTGTCCCTCGGGCTCAATAGCGCAGATGCACGATTCCCGCGCTTCCGACCATCGGCATGCTGACGATGTAGATGTTCCCGTAGTCGTCGGTGGGGGGCGCAGCAAGCGCGGCGCCTGTCAGCGCCCCGACGAGCCGCCACGCGGTGCCCGAGACGATCATGACCGCCTCGCCACGATGCTCGCTCAGGACACGATTCACGGTCCCGCCCACATCCTCCGCGGAGACGACGATGGGCTGGAGGCCGAGTCGCGCGGCGAGCGGCGCGGCCGTCTGCTGCGTCCGTCGCGTCGAGGCCACGTAGATGGCCATGATGCGCCCCGGCGCTGCGGTGCTGCCAAAGAGCTGCGCCAGGCGCTCCGCGCGCTGCTCTCCCTCGAGCATCAGCGGCGCATCCTGGATGCTGCCGAGGGCGCTCTCGGCAGGCTGTACCACGACGATGGTCGTGATCGTCGCCGACTGATAGGCCTCGAACGCGACGACGGCCGCGATCACGGCCAGCAGCACGGCCAGCCAGATCGGCGCGAGGAAGGGCCGGCGGCGGAGAGCGATCGCAGCGGGCGGCATAGGATCAGTGCGGTAACGGCGCGCCGGCTCCCGGCAGGGGCGGCGCCGAGCTCACGGGAACGTCCCCCAGACGAAGACCGCCGAGCCGGACGTGGCAGAGCCGCACCAGTGCGACGGCCGCAACGGCGCCGACGAGCATCGGCGCGGCAGCCGCGAGAAACAGCTGCCGCAGCGGCAGGTTCATGCCGAGCAGCACTCCGCCGAGGAGCGGTCCGACGACCGCGCCGAAGCGGCCGACACCCAGAGCCCAGCCGACGCCCTTCGAGCGCACGGCGGTTGGGTACAGGAGGCCGGCCGCCGCATTGTTCCCGAATTGCGCGCCGAGAACGGCCAAGCCGGACGCAGCCGCGAGGGGCGCGAGAGTGAGGAACGTCGTGTGCACGATGCCCAGTGCCCAGACCGCCGGCGCCGCGAGCACGAACAGCGCCGCGATCACGACGAAGCCGAAGCGATCCAGCAGCATGCTCATGAGCAGCCCGCCGACCGTGCCGCCGACGTGATACAGCGTGGCGGCGAGCGCCGCCTTGCCGGCAGGCAGACCGCTGTCGCGGAAGATGAGCGGCAGAAAGGAGTTGAGAAAGTAGTTCGACATCAACGCCGTGCAGAAACACAGCCACAGGAGCGGCGTGATCCAAGTGAGGCCGCCGGCAAACAGCTGCCGAATCCCCACGACATCGGCCCCCGCATCGGCCGCGGGCGCCATCACGAACTCGACATCGTCCGCGAGGGCGAGGTCGCGCCTCATCTTGCGCGCCGTCGCGAGCAGCTGGCGTTGCCTGCCGCCTCGGAGCGTGAGGAACTTGACCGACTCCGGCAGCGCGCGCACGAGACACGCGGCCACCGCGAGCGGAACGACGCCGCCGATGAGGAACAGCACCGTCCAGCCGTATCGCGGCATCAAGCCGTAGGCGATGAGGCCGGGCGCGCTGCTCCCGAGCGTGATCCCGACGAACATGAGCGTGATGAGCGTCGCGCGCAGGCGCTTCGGGGCGAGCTCGGAGTTCAGGGCGATGGTGTTCGGCATCAGTCCGCCGAGGCCGATGCCCGTGATGAAGCGCAGCACGATCACCTGATCGAGATTGTGCGTCCCGACGATCGCGATGGAGCTCACCCCGTAGATGAGGCTGCCGAGAATGATGGCGGTCTTGCGACCGTACCGGTCTCCGATGAGCCCGAGGAGCGGCGCTCCGAGTAAAATACCGAACAGGCTCGCGCTCGACGCCGGCCCGAACGCGGCCTTCGGCACGTGCCACAACCTCTCGAGCGCAGGCTGCGCGAAGGACAGCGCGCCGATGTCGTACCCGTCGGCGAACATGGCGAGGAAGGACCAGATGAGCAGATTCAGGTTGAACCAGCCGATCCTCTGCCCGTCAACGAGCTCCTCGACCTGAATGATCTGGCTCAACGCTGCCCTCGATCGTTGCCGCCCACGAGCGGGAGGCCGATTATGCGCAAAGATGCCCCGCCGGGTATCCCCCCTCGCGCTGGCGCGCGCGCGGGCCAGCCGCTCGAGCCGCCGAGCGGGGCTCCGTCACGGGAGGGAGTCCAGCCTGACGAGCGTGTCTCCCTCTCTCACCCGGTCGCCCGCGCGAACGTGAACCGCCGCAATGACTCCGGCCCGCGGCGCACGGATCGTGTGCTCCATTTTCATCGCCTCGATGACGAGGAGAGCCTGTCCCTCGACCACATGCTCCCCCGGAGCGGCCTGCACGCCGACCACCACCCCGGGCAGCGTCGCGGCCAGGCTACCGGCCGGACGGCAATCGGTAAAAGCATCCGTGTCCACGCTCTCGACCCGGAACTCCACGTGACGGGCATGACGCCAAACGTCGATGTGGCCGGCGCTCACGAGTGCGTGCGCCGCCTCCCCGCCCAGCCGGGGCCGCAACTCGAGAACCCCGTCCTCCTCGAGCTGTCCCTCGATACCGAGATCCGGACTCGGTCCCCGTGGCCCGGGAACGGCCACCTCCACGATCGATCGGCTCCGCATCCGGACCTCGCCGATCCACGCATCGCCCGCGGAGCGCAACCGTACCTCGATGGGCTCGGGTGCACCGAGGCGAAACCCGTCCAGCACGTCCCAGGGCGATGCCGGCGAGGGGGCGCCCTGCAGCGCAAGAGCTTCGGCCGCTGCCGCAAACGGCGCGAGTGCGCCGCTGTCCGGATGCGCCGCGAGCGTCGCCCCGTGACGTACGACAAAGTCGGTGTTGACCGGCCCGGTCTGGAAAGCCTCGCTGTCGAGAGCGGCAGCGAGCCACGCAACATTCGTCGGTACGCCGGCGATGCGCGTTTCGTCGAGTGCGCTGCGCAGGCGCGCGATGGCCGCCGTGCGCGTCGCGCCATGTGCAATGATCTTCGCGAGCAGCGAATCGTAATGCGGAGGAACGCCATCCCCGGTGTCGAATCCGGCGTCGACGCGCAGCTCGCGGTCGGCGCGCGGCCAGGCAGCGAGCCGCAGGATTCCCGCCGCCGGACGAAAATCGTGGGCGGGATCCTCCGCGCACACTCGCACCTCGACCGCATGGCCCCGAGCGGCGATGTCCGTCTGCGCGAAAGCCAGCGGCTCACCCGCAGCAATCCGCAGCTGCCACTCCACCAGGTCGAGCCCCGCCACGGCCTCGGTCACTCCATGCTCGACCTGCAGCCGAGTATTCATCTCCATGAAGAAGAACTCCGCCTCATCGAGCAGGAACTCGACGGTGCCGGCACCCTCGTACGCTACCTCTCGCGCGACCGTGCACGCCGCCTCGGCCATGGCAGCGCGCAGCGGTGCATCGAGTTGAGGCGCCGGCGACTCCTCGATCAGCTTCTGATGCCTGCGCTGCACCGAGCAGTCCCGATCGAGAACATGCAGCACCGAGCCGTGCCGATCCGCGAGCACCTGCACCTCGACGTGCCTTGCAGCAGGCAGATACCGCTCGAGCAGCAGCCGCTCATCGGCGAAAGCGCTCGCCGCGACGCGTCGCGATGCCTCGAGCGCGGCCCGCAGCTCCGCCGCCTCCCGCACGATCTGCATGCCCTTGCCGCCACCGCCGCCGCTCGGCTTGACAATCAGGGGAAACCCGAGCTTGCGCCCGCGCCGCTCGAGCGCCGCAAGGGTCTGGTCCTCTCCGTGGTAGCCCTGCAGGACGGGCACGCCCGCGCGCCGCATGCGCTCCTTTGCCGCTGCCTTGTTCCCCATCGCGGCAATCGCCGCCGCGGATGGCCCGACGAAGACGATCCCAGCCGCCGCACATGCCGCGGCGAACTGCTCGCTCTCCGCAAGAAAGCCGTAGCCGGGATGGATCGCATCCGCGCCGCAGCGGCGCGCCGCCTCCAGGATGGCCTGCGCGTTGAGATAGCTCTCCTTGGCCCGCGCGGGGCCGATCGGCCAGCTCTCATCCGCCATCCGCACGTGCCGCGCGCCGGCGTCGGCCTCCGAATGAACGCCGACGACCGCGAGGCCCAGGCGGTGCGCCGTGCGCGCAATGCGGCAGGCGATCTCGCCTCGATTGGCGATGAGAAGCTTGCGGAACACCGTACGGCTCGAGCCTCGAGGGGAGCCCAGCTTACCCCTTGCGGTCAATGGTCGGATTGTCCGACAATCCTAGGACTCCCCTCGGCGCGAGGCAAGCCATGTCTCCGTTTGAATCGCTCGAGCTCGATTTCGGTCTGGGACAGACGGTCACCGAGGTCCGCGCGGCGGTGCGGCGGCTTGCACAGGAGAGAATCGCACCGCTCGCGGCAGGCATCGATCAGTCGAACGAGTTTCCACGCTCCCTGTGGCCCCTGCTCGGAGAGCAGGGACTGCTCGGCATCACGGTACCCGAGCGCTGGGGAGGCGCGGGGCTCGGCTATCTCGCACATGCGATCGCGATGGAGGAGATCTCGAGGGCATCGGGCTCCGTCGGACTCTCCTATGGCGCGCAC
>JASHYG010000325.1 GCA_030043215.1 Gammaproteobacteria bacterium | reverse complement strand
TCCGGCGATCGAGACTTGCCCGGAAGTCATCCGGGGGTGATCTCTGCGGCCCGGTTTGTCCGCGACTCGTTGATTTTCTCGCGTCCCTAAAGGGCCGCGACGGATGGCCACCGGGGGTGGTCCGGACAGTGTCGGACGACAGCCGGCTCGAGGCAGGCCCATCGCACTAATTCACACTTTGTGATTCACGAAATGTGAATTATAATACTTGCACACCCATGCCCACATCCGCCCGTCAGAACCCGTTTGAGTTCGGTGGAGAGCTCAAGGCCACCTCCCTGATCGATCGCGAACAGGAACTCGATCTCGTCATCCGTACGATCGAGAATGGCGGGAAGCTTTTCCTCATCGGCCCACGCCGCTACGGCAAGACGTCCATTCTGGCGGCCGCAGAGGAGAGGCTGGCGGATTCCGGCGTAGTGGTGCTGCGTTACGACGCCGAAATCTATGAGAGCCTAGGTCGGCTCGCTGAAGCGCTCCTGGCCGGTGCTGTCAAACAGCTTACCCCCACGCTGGAGAAAGCCGGCGACACAGTCAGGCGTCTGGCAGCCAAACTCAAGCCGCAAATCGATTACGACCTCGCCGACCAGAGCATCAGCGTCACCTTCGGTGCCTCCGGCAAGAGCACCGCCCCGACGCTGCCGCTTCTCACCGACGTGCTCACCATCATCGATCGCATGGCTGCCGGAGCTCAGCGACGCGCAGCGGTCATTCTGGATGAGTTCCAGCAGATCATCGAAGAAGGTGGCGCCGCCGCCGAGCGTCAAATTCGCGGCACGGTGCAACGACATCACCACACGGCCTACGTATTCGCCGGGTCCAAGACGCGGCTACTGGCCGATATAACCAACGATCCGGCGCGAGCATTCTGGAAGCTTGGGTCGCGGCTGTTTCTGGGTCCCATCCCCCGCGAAGCCTGGCGCGAGTTTTTGGAACGTGGCTTCGCGAACTCAGCGTTCAAAATCCAGGTTGACGCCATGGAGCGCATACTGGATCTGGCCGAGGAGGTCCCCTTCAATATCCAGCAACTCGCGAATGCATGCTGGGAAATGCTGCGCGCTCGCGGAGGAGGCACACTCACTCCGGAGCGGGTCGATGATGCCCTGGGTGGACTGGTCACACGCGAGAATCCTTCCTACACCCAACTCTGGAACAGTCTGACCCAGCAGCAGAAGATCGCGCTCAAGGCGGTCATCGAGCAAGGCGGCGCACGCCTGCGCTCGGCAGTGGTACTGTCCCGCTACGGACTTGCCTCGTCGACGATGCATAAGATGCTCAAAGCCTTGGATACGCGCGGAGTCATACGCGAGGAGGAAGCGATTGGATCGATTCGCTATCGTCTCGAGGATCCTTTTTTCGCCCCCTGGCTGCGACGGGCCCAGCGGGCGGCGATATGAGCGGTGAGAGGGACAAGCGACGTAGCCAGGTTCATGTGGGAACCGCCGAGGACATGGGTCGGCGCTTCATCGATGCCGCTACGTAACCTATTGATTTAACTGGCGTCCCCAACGGGATTCGAACCCGTGTTACCGCCGTGAAAGGGCGATGTCCTGGGCCTCTAGACGATGGGGACGGGGGAGATCCAGTGCGCGAGCCCCGGTGTGGCGCGCTAGGCGCCGCGCCGGGACACCCCTGCCAAGGAGGCGGGAAGGGTACACGCCCGGGGCGGGGGAGACAATTGTCTGGACCCTCGTGATGCCTCGGTCCGATCCGGTGGGCGCGCCGATGGCGTGCCGGCAGGGAATGTCATTTTGGTGCACTTCCAGGATCCTCAATTGAGGTGCACCAAAATGACAAATGCCGATTTGGTGCACCGAAATCAGCATACGTTCGTTGCCACCAAAATGACGTCGTGCGCAGTCCTCTCGAAGCTCGCGTGGCTCATCAGAATCTGCGTCGTTCGCAATGGGACGCCCGTCATGACGAGACGTGCGCCAGGCCGTGCGTGATCAGGTAACAGTATGGCGTCTGTTTCGGACGCGTCGTTGGACGTCAGACCGAGCGCAAATTATTTGCCAAACGCGGGATATTTGAGTGCAACCAAAGCGTCTCCGAGCGTCTATTATCTCGAGGTAGAAATCACGTCGGCGATCTTTCCTCTTCGGACCTCTCATGCCGTCGCACTTGCACGAAGCGCTATTGCTGCTGTTTCGCAATCGGCCGGCGCTCGCGCCCGAGCTGATCCGCCACGCGCTGCACGCCGCCCTGCCTGAATACCGCGAGGCTCGCATCGAGTCGGCGGACCTCACCGACATCCAACCCGCGGAGTATCGGGCCGATCTGGTCGTCCGGCTGCTGCAGGAGAAATCGGTGTTCGGCATCGTGGTGGAGGTGCAGCTTGGCCACGATGAGGACAAGCTCTACGTCTGGCCCGCCTATACCGCCAACCTGCGTGCCCGCATTCGCTGCCCTGTGTGCTTGCTGGTCATCACCCCGGACGAAGGGGTCGCGCGCTGGGCGCGCAAGGCCGTCGAGCTCGGCGGGGATAATCGATGGACACCCTGGGTGGTGGGGCCTTCGGGGGTGCCGGAGGTCACCGACGAGGCCCGAGCGAGGGAGGATCCGGAGCTGGCCGTGCTCTCGGCGATGGCGCACGGGCAGGACGCGGACATCTCGAAGGCGGCGCAGATTGCCTGCAGCGCGCAGCTCGCGAGCCTCGGGCTCGACGCGGATCGGGAGACGCTGTATTTTGATCTGGTGATGCATTCTCTATCGGAGGCCGCCCGCCGGGCGCTACAGGCTATGGATCCTGCCAAGTACGAGTACCAGAGCGAGTTTGCGCGGCGTTACTTCAGCCAGGGCAAGGCGGAGGGTAAGGCCGAAGGCCAGGTTGAGGGCCGTGCGGACGTCGTGCTCAAGCAGTTGGCTTTACGCTTTGGCTCATTGCCGCCAGCGGTGGAAGCTCGGATTCGCGGCGCCGCGATTGAGGAGCTGGACGGGGTCGCGGCCCGAGTGCTGACTGCACAGACCCTCGACGAGGCCGTCGTCGGCCAATGAGTCTCCGTCTCGGGTGACGGACGCGGTCATCCGGCAACCGTACGCGCTCTGCGGCGCGGAGCCTGCGGCTCACGCGAGAGCATCGGCCCACGCGGCGAGCACCGGCTCACGCGGGGAGCATCGGCTCACGAGAGCAGCTGCTCGAGATCCTCGCGGCGCAGGTCGCGGATCAAGCTCTTGTCCGCGCCGATGATCGCCTCCGCGAGGTCGCGCTTGCGGCTCTGCAGCTCGAGCACCTTCTCCTCGATGGTGTCACGCGCGATGAGGCGGTAGGCGAACACCCGGTTCACCTGTCCGATGCGGTGGGCGCGGTCGAT
>JASHYG010000324.1 GCA_030043215.1 Gammaproteobacteria bacterium | reverse complement strand
CTCGCTCTCTCCCAACGAGTACACGTTGGCCGTGTCGAAGAAGTTGATCCCCGAGTCGAGGGCCTTGCGAATGATCGTGAAGCTCTGATCCTCGGGCAGCATCCAGTCGAACCCGGAACCGAAGCTCATGCAGCCCAGGCAAATCCGCGAGACCTTCACGCCCGACGAGCCCAACCGTACGTATTGCATGTGTGCCTGCTCCAACGTGCCTGTGCGGCTAGCAGTTTAGCGCGGCCCTCCGCTCCGAGCGACGGATGTCAGCGGCTAACGTGCCGCCCCCATGTTGCTAACGGGCCGCCCGGCCGGTGGGCACGCCGGTGGGCGGCGTCCCTCTGCTATATACTCGAGCATAGGCCGGGCTCTGCCTCTCCTTCGGGCCTCGTCCGGCCAAAGATGCCACGAGGGTCATATGAGCACGTTCTTCCCGCGAATCCTCGTCTCCGCGCTGGCGTGCTCGGCGCTCGGCGCCGCTAGTGCCGCCTCGCTCGCAGCGGATGCGGCCGGAGCGCCGCCCGCATACGAAGTCCCCGCAGACACCCCCTCCTATATCCGGAGCGCCATCGAATCGCCGGCCCGCAGCGCCGCTCAGCGGGCCCGCGACGTGAACCGTAAGCCAGCTGAGACCCTGACGATGTCGGGGATCAAGCCGGGCGACCGCGTCGTCGAGTTCGCCTCCTTCGGCCAGTACTACACCACGATGCTCTCGGATATCGTGGGCCCGAAGGGCCACGTGTACATGTACGACCTGCCGTACACGGGGAAACGCTCGGGAGCGGCGAGCCGCGCCTTCGTGGCGTCGCATCCGAATTGCGAGTACCACCTCGTCGACTACAACAAGCTCGAGCTGCCGCGGCATGTCGACATCGTCTTCATCGTGCTCTACTACCACGACCTGCTTTTGAACGACATCGATACGGCAAGCCTCAACGCACGTATCCTCAAAGCCCTGAAACCCGGCGGCATCTTCTTCGTCGTCGATCACAATGCGGTGCCGGGCTCCGGCACGCGCGACATCAAGCTGCATCGGATCGATCCCGCAGTGATCAGGAGTCAGGTGACCGCGGCCGGATTCGAGCTCATCGAGGAGAGCCACCTCCTCGCCCATCCCGCCGACGATCATACGCAGCTCATTTTCTCGTCTTCCATCCGGGGGCACACGGACCAGACCATTTTCAAGTTCCGCAAGCCGGCCTCGCGGCGCTGAGATTTCGCCGATGAAGGTCCTGCTCATCGAGGACGACCGCGAGACGGCGGCCTTCATCACCGAGGGCCTCTCCGCCCAAGGAATCGAAGTCCAGCATGCCGCCGACGGCGTCTCCGGGCTCTCCTGCGCGCTGCGCGGGGACTATCACGCCATCGTTCTCGATCGCCTGCTGCCGGGCCGGGACGGCCTGTCGGTCCTGAAGGACATTCGCCGGGCAGGCACGAGCACGCCGGTCCTCTATCTCACGGCGATGGACGGCCTGGACGATCGCGTAGAGGGCCTGGAAGCGGGCGGTGACGACTATCTCGTCAAGCCGTTCTTTCTGGCCGAGCTGCTGGCGCGTGTCAGAGCGCTGGCGCGCCGCACCACCGCCGTGCCGGTGCAGACGCGCCTGCGCGCCGCCGACATCGAGCTGGATCTCATCAAGCGCACGGTCACGCGCGGCAACTGCGAGATCGCGCTGCTGCCGCAGGAGTTCAAGCTGCTCGAATACCTGCTGCGCAATGCCGGCAGCGTCGTCACGCGCGCGATGCTCCTCGAGCAGGTCTGGGATATTCACTTCGATCCGAAGACCAGCGTCGTCGAGAGCCACATGAGCCGGCTGCGATCCAAGCTGAGCCGTGGCACGGACATCGAGTACATCCGCACCATTCGCGGATCGGGGTACCTGTTCGTTGCTCGGGCTTAGGCGCATCGATAGCGAGACGGCCCGGCTGTCCGTCTGGCTGATCGGTCTGTTCGCGGCCTCCGCGCTGCTGCTTGGATTCACCGCCTACTGGATCGCGGACCGCGCAATGCGCGCGGAGCTGCGCGAATTCATCAGCGCCGATGCCGGCGCGATCGCAAGCGGCTACCACAGCGAGGGCCTCTCTGAGGCCATCGAGGTGGTCCAACAGCTCACCGCGGTTCCCAGCCTCTCCGGCCGCATCCTCCTGCAGAGCCGCGACGGCAGGAAGCTCGCCGGAAACCTCGATGCGATGCGCCCGCGGGCAGGCCTGTTCGAGTTTGCCTCCCCTGCAGCGGTCGGCGGCGACCGTGACCGCCACACCGTGCTCGGCCAAGGCGCGTTTCTCCCTGACGGTACCTACATGTTCGTCGGAGAGAACGCCGAGCCATTCGTGCGCATACGGAGCCGTATACTCGCCTCCTTCGCGTGGATCATCGGCGTCACCGTCACGCTCGCGGCCGCCGGAGGCCTGCTGGTGAGCGCGAGCTTCTTGAGGCGCATCGACGCGATCACCCGGACTTGCCGCGCGATCGTCGCCGGCCGATTCGGCGAGCGGATTCCCGTGCACCACTCCCAGGCACAGCTCGATCGGCTCTCCGAGACGATCAATGACATGCTCGATCGCATCGCGACGCTTCTCGAGAGCCTGCGGCAGGTCTCGAGCGATATCGCCCACGACCTGCGCACACCGCTCACCCGGCTGAGACAGCGGCTCGAGGCCGCACAGAGCAAGTCGACCTCCGCCGAGGAATACGCGCTCGTCGTGGACCGCGCGCTCCAGGATTGCGACGCGATCCTCACCGTCTTCTCCGCGCTGCTGCGCATCTCGCAGATCGAGTCCGGCACGCGCCTCGCGAGCTTTGCGCCGCTCGATCTGCCCGGACTGCTGCGCCAAGTCGCCGAGATCTATGCCCCCGTGGCCGAGGATGGGCAGCAGACCTTATCCACCCAGCTCGACGGAGAAGTGACGGTGCTCGGGGATCGGACGCTTCTGCTGCAGATGTTCTCCAATCTGGTGGAGAATGCGATCCGGCACGCCGGCCGTGGCGCAGCCATCTCGATCGAGTGCCGCGGCACGAGCGATGAGGCGGTCGTCCGGGTCGTCGATTCCGGTCCAGGCATTCCCGTCTCGGAGCGCGAGAAGGTTTTCGGACGACTCTATCGGCTGGAGAGGAGCCGCACGACGCCCGGTAACGGCCTCGGCCTCGCGCTCGTCGCAGCCATCGCGCGGCTTCATCAATACACGATCGCGCTCACCGACGCCGATCCGGGGCTGTGCGTCAGCGTGCGCATCCCGCTGCGGCGGACGATCGTTACGGCGAGGGAACCGGCGGATACGGCTGGCCGTTGATCGTGAGCTTTCCTCCGTGGAACGCGAGCTGCGCGGTCCACGCGGCGCCGTCTTGCTTGAGATAGCCCTGCTTCTCCAAGGAGTCGAGCTGCGCAGAGAGCATCGGACCTTGCGCCGTGCTGCCGACCAGCTTGCTGAGGAGAGCAGCATCGATTTTGAGGTCGGCCGCGACGTCGAGATGCTGCGTCAGCGCGAGCAAGCTGGCCATCCCTCCGGCGAGATCCTCTCGACGGATACCGTGCGCTGCCACACTCGCCGCGAGGTGAAACTCGCCCTCCGGCATGGCAAACGCGAGGCTCTGGATCTGGATGACCGGATCGTGGACGAGGATCTCGACGCCGTACTGGTTCCAGGCGCCGGCGAGGCTCGCCTGGGCCGCGGCCGCGCTGCCTGGTGCGATGTTCGCCTGGGCCTGCCGGAGTGCCCGCGTCAGCGACGCGAGGGAAGACCCCTGAAGGTGCAGGAGACGGATCGCGTACACGACGTGCGTGAAAGAGAAATTCCCCGCGCTCATTTGGTCTGCGCCAACGCGAACGTCGTAATTGACGTATTCGCCGTCCGTCGTCGACGCGCTGCCGATCGATAGGCCTTTCATCAGGAACGGAGCCCCGCTCGCTCCGCGAAAGTCCATGGTCGCGATACTCACGCGGCTATTGCCGACATAGATCGCGTCGAACGCCCGCTGCATGTTCGCATCGAGGCTGACGTCGCCCACGCCCACGCTCCCTCGCGGACCCTGAGCGTCGAAGCCCCCGGAGGTGAAGTGTCCCGTCCACGAGGCGGCATTGCGCGTCCCCTCGGCAGACCCGCTCACGCCCCGATAGCTCAACGTTCCACCGCTCGACAGCGGCATCTGGAAGCCGGGGCTCGAGAACTGCGCCTTGGCTCCACCCAGCCAGCCCAGGGAGGTGTGGATGGCAAGGGGCGGCCGGTCACCAAGGGCGCCCTTCAGCTTCACGGTGAGCGCCGGAGGCAGTACGAGCTCCGTATCGACGGTCGCGAGCGCGACGGTCCGCAATTGGGGCAACGGGCCATGATGAATGGTGTTATGCAGGGTGAGCTGAAACGGTGCACCCGCCGCGCCGCTCGAGAGCGCCGGATTCAGACGCCCAAGGGGGGCTTTGAGACCATAGGTCACCTCCTCCGTGGCCCCGAAGAGGCCTCTATGGTAGTCCCGATGGATGAGAACGAGGTATGGCGCGCTCTGTTGAAGCTGCTGCTCGCCGCGATCCAGTTGCGTTTGAACGTTGGAGCCGATGAGCCACGCTGCGCCCGTATAGGCGGCAAGCGCAACGACCACGGCAATCAGCACGATCCTCAATCGGGTCGCCATGTCCGTCCCCCCTGTTCTGTGGCAGGGTATTGTAGCGGATCGCCCGGCTAGCGCACGACCTCGAAGTCGATGAAGCCCTGGGCAACGTCCGTGT
>JASHYG010000032.1 GCA_030043215.1 Gammaproteobacteria bacterium | reverse complement strand
GCGATGCTCACTCCGCTGCGCTGGAGCATCGTGAGGAGCACATTGGCGAGCGGCGTGCGCACCGGGAAGTCGATGTGGCGCGAGCCCTTGATCCGGCCGCAGGCACGGCCTACCAAGGCCGTGGGCAGCGGGTACTGATTGTGGAGGTTGCTGTTGCTCATGTTGCTGCCGTAGAGGAACAGCGAGTGGTCGAGCAGGGTGCCGTCGCCGTCGGGCATCTTCGCGAGCCTCGCGAGGAACTTGGCGAACACGGCGGTGTGATAGCGCTGGATCTTCACCAGGCGGGCCTTCTTGTCCTCGACCTCCCCGTGATGCGAGAGGGGATGGAACGCGTCGGGCACACCGATCCAGGGATAGGTCTGCTCGCTCACCTCGGCGGTGAACATGAAGCTCTGCACTCTCGTGAGGTTCCCCTGGTAGGCGAGCGCGATCAGCTCGAGCATCAGGTTCAGATGCTCATCGAAGCTGTCGGAAGCCACGCCGGGAACTTCCGGCAAGTTGAGCTTGGCCACCTCGCTGTGCGCGGAGTTGTGAACCCGGCGCTCGACCTCGCGGACGTTGTCCAGATAGTCGCTGAGCGTTGCGCGGTCCTGCGGCCCGAGCGAGCGGTTGAGCGAGCGGACTTCCCCGGAGATCATATCGAGGAGGCTCGCGGTCTGGCGCGCGAGGTAGAGACGCTCCTCGGGCGTATCGCCCTGGCCGAAGAGCCGCAGATAGAGTTGCCGGGCGTTGCTCTCGATCGGCAGCGGCGTCCTCGCATCGCGGAAGGACAGCGTCCCGGAATAGCTGCACCCGAAGCCGCGCTCGCAGGCGCTGCCCGTGCCGTGGCCCTGGGCGGTGGCCACCTCCAAGGACGGGTAGACCGTGTCCCCACCGATCTGCCGGGCCGCAATCTGATCGACCGTCGCTGCCATATCGGGCGTCGGACCCTCGATGGGGTGCACGCACGAGAGCCACGTGGCCGGCACCAGGGCGTGCACGGCCCGGCTTTCGGCCGGCCGGTTGCCGATGTTGCTGACGACAGTGAGGTGACTTCGGAACGGCGCGAGCGGCTCGAGGATGGGGCTCAGCGCGAAGTCGGTTCCCGTCCCGGCCGGGGTCCACTTCTCCATGATGGCCCCATGAGGGAAGTAGAAGAAGCCGAGGCGCGGCTTCGGTGCCGCCGCCGTGTCCGCGAGGGCTGTCGCCGCGGGGACCATCGCATCCAGCAAGGGCAATGAGATGGCGGCGCCCACGCCCCGCAGAACGGTACGCCTCGACAGATGCTTCTTGGTGAGGAACATGCCATTACCTCCGCAGAGTCGGGCCCAGGGCGGCCTGCTCGCTGCTCGGAATCGCGTGGGGAATCTCCCTCATCCTGAACGCTGGACTCTCCACCACGCCCGCGATGATCGCCTCGAAAGTGTCCCCCTCGCCGGCGGCCCGCCGCACGATCGCTCGCACCATGGGCATGTCCTCGTAGCGCAGGCTTCGCCCCAGCGCAAAGGTCATCAGCTTCTCGGTGAGGGTCTGCACGAAGAGGTCGGGATGGGCGAGCAGCCACTTGCGCAGCTGCACCGGGCCGTCGACCTTCGTGCCGTCCGCAAGCGTGCCGCTCGCGTCGATGGCCGTTCCGGCATCGAGGTCTCGAGTACGCCACGCGCCCGTCACATCGAAATTCTCCAGCGCGAATCCGAGCGGATCGAGGAGGCCGTGACAGGCGTCGCACGAGGGATTCTGGCGATGCCGCTCGAGCCGCTCGCGAACGGTCAGGGCCTGCTTGCCCGGCTCGGATTCCTTGAACGCCGGCACGCCGGGCGGCGGGGAGTCGGGCGGCGTCCCCATGAGGCTCGTCATGACCCAGGCGCCGCGCAGCACCGGCGAGGTCCGGTTGCCGTACGAGGTGCTCATGAGCACGGCCCCTTTGCCGAGCAGGCCCCAGCGGTTCGGGTCCGTGAGGCGCACCGGGCGGAACTGGTCGCCGCGGACATTCGCGACCCCGTACTGGAGCGCGACCCGCTCGTTCAAGAACGTCTCATCCGAGCTCAGCAAGTCGAGCACACTCCGATGCGACCGCAGGATGCTATCGAGGAACAGCCGCATCTCCTCCCGGAAACCCTCCCGCAGGTTCTCGTTGAACGTCGGATACAGCTCCGGGGTCGGCTGGATGCGATCGATGTTGCCGATGTCCAGCCACTGAAAGGCAAAGTTGGTGACCAGCGACTCCGAGCGAGGATCCGCCAGCATGCGGTGCACCTCGGCATCGAGCACTCTTGAATCATGCAGCCGGCCGGAGGCGGCGAGATCGATGAGCTCGCTGTCGGGCCCCTCGCTCCACAAGAGGAAGGAGAGCCGCGAGGCAAGCGCGAAATCGTCAACGGGGACCACCAGACTCGTTCCCTCCATCGCGGCGCCGCTCAGCGTTCGCGGGAGCGGATCGGCCCGATACAGGAACTTGGTGCTCGAGAGGATGGCGGTGAGTCCGGACTCGATCCCCGCATCGAAATCCCCGCCGGTCTCGCGGCCGGCGTCATAGAACGCGAGCGGAGCTTGTAGATCATCGTCCGTGACCGGGCGGCGAAACGCCTCCTCGGCGAGGTGCGCGAGAATACGCCGCGCACATGGCCTCTCCTCAGCCTCGGAGGCCGGACGGCAGATGAAGATGCGCCGCCGGCTCTCCGTGTCGCCCACACCGGTCACGTCGAACGGGCCTGAGATGTCGACGCCCGGTATCGCCGGCGTACGCTCCATCTCGGGGAGCTCGGCGATGGGCTGCAAGGGCGAGTCCGACTCGGCGAGCGAGCGCTGGATGAAGGTCACCCCGACCCGATGCAATCCGGCCTTGATCCGCACCCGGATGTGATCGAAGCGCGACTGCAATTCGTCGGCGGCGGTCGTCGGGTTCTCATCGACCTCCTTGAGGTCCTCGGGGCCGCCGACCGAGCGGTCGAAGACGCGGGCGCCGTCGATCGTGAGAATGACGTGATGCGGCTGGTCGATCTTGGTGATGTACCCGGAGCCTCCGAAGTAGAACGGCTCGATGCTGAACGCGTAGACGCCGTCGGCCGGGAAGTAGCGCTCGATGAGCATGCCGCCGCGGGTTCCGAGCGGCAGCCCGTCGACATGCTCCGACTGGTCGAGGTTCGGGCTCACGCGGTACTCGACGGTGGTCGGCTTCGCGTTCGCGCGGCCGATGGCCTCGCGGCTGATGTTGCGCGCCGCCGCGATGTACTGTTCCACGAACAGCGGCGAGGTGCGCAGCACGGACGCAATGTCGTCGAAGCCATCGCTGGACACGTCCTGGGGCAGCATCGACTTCACATCCACCTGCAGCCCCAGCATGGCCTCGATGGAGCGCGCGTATTCCGTACGATTGAGTCGATGCAGGCCGACGTTCCCCGGGGAGACCCGCTCGGACGCCGCCGCGTCGAGCGCGTCTTGCATCCAGTGGACGAAGGAGTCGATCGCTCTCTGATCAGGCTGTGCATGGCCGGGCGGCGGCATCAGCCGGCCGCGCAACTTGCGGACCGCCTTCTCCCAGATCTCGGCGTCCGCCGAGATATTCCTCGGCGACATCGTGTCGAAGGCGACGCCGCCGGCCCAGTCCACGCTGTTATGGCATTTCTCGCAGCGCTGCAGCAGCGTCCAGGCCGCGGGCTCGCCCTCGCTGACGGACGGCATGCCGCTCGCCGCCGCCGGCGGC
>JASHYG010000323.1 GCA_030043215.1 Gammaproteobacteria bacterium | reverse complement strand
TCGCCGTCTACGGCCAGATCACTCGCCCCGCCGACGAGCGTACGCCGACCTACCCCGATACCGCGTACGGGATCTCAAAGCTCTGCGCGGAGATCATTCATCGGGGGTGGCAGATGCAGGCGCCGGATCGGCGCCTCGTTGTCGTGCGTCCGGGCGTGATTTATGGGCCCGGAGAAACCGGAAATATTCCGCGCATGATCCGCGCCATCAAGAAGGGCATGTTCGTCATGCCGGGCGACGGATCGGTTCGCAAGAGCTACGGGTATATCTTCGGACTCCTCGAGAGCATCGAGTTCATGCTGTCGAGGCCCGAGCCCTTCCTCTGCTACAACTATGTCGAGCGGGAAACGGAGCCGCTGCGGAATCTGGTTCGGCATGCGGCCTCGTTGCTGGCCGTCCGCCGGCCCCGGCTGCGAGCTCCAGTGGCACTCCTCGTAGCGATAGCGCGAGGTGCGCAGGTGGCCACCCGAGGGCGCAGTCCCATCCATCCGGTGCGAGTGCGGAAAGCCGCGCTTTCGACCCACATCGTCCCCGCGGAGCTGGTGCGTCTAGGGTTTGATTTCCGTTACGACTTCGCAACGTCGCTGCGCCACTGGCGCAGCGCCGCACCGCAAGACTTTACGACCGGGCCGCGGGTCGCATCCGCAATGGAGGC
Organism: Gammaproteobacteria bacterium; assembly: GCA_030043215.1. GTDB lineage: Bacteria > Pseudomonadota > Gammaproteobacteria > Steroidobacterales > Steroidobacteraceae > JASHUC01. The sequence goes on along the minus strand of JASHYG010000323.1, from coordinate 2,012 downwards.
AGGCGATGGGATGCCTTCGGACTCCCGCCCGTAACGCGCAACCAAGGGTCGGTAACGTGTGTTTGGATGGCTGTCCGTGGGAGCAAAATGAGCAATTGCTTCGAGGACCGGTCTGCGCGGCACCCCGATCTCGACGCTTTTGGAGCGCCATGTGCCGCTCGCTACTGTGAATGCCGCCACAAATTGTGATACAAGCGCTGGTATCATGCGCAATACTGCCAAGGTGTGGATCTGCGGCGGTCTCGGCCGTTGGGCTGAGGACGGAGAGAGCTTGCGTGAAGTGTGAGGCACGGGCGTGGCGCTGGAGGGGCGTGCGAGACTCGCCGGTTGAGGCACGAAAATTGCGGCCGCCCGAGCGAGTGACGTAGATTGCAAATTGATGTCGGCTTGGATGTGGCGGATCTGGGGATAGGGGGCGCCCAGTTGGGGTTTGTGTTGTGTCAACGCCGCGGCTTGGTGGATCGTTTCTCGGAGATTGCGGTCGAACTGCTTAGCCGTAGTACGTAGGCCTCATTTCGGCTCTGTCGCTACCTTGCGACAAGCCCGAGTTCAGGGAAAAAGGAGTCTCGCGTTGGCGACGCAGCAGCTGAGTGAAGTGTCCGAACCGTCGCTGCCGATTAGGGCGGCGAGTATCCCTTCCTTTCGGCCGCACCTCGTCGGCACCGAAAGACAGAGTGAACGGGCTGACCCTCATGACGGTGACCGCGCGGTGGCCTCGTGGGACAGGGTCGAGTTTCTGCCTCTTCCGGCGCCGGATGTCCCGATTATCACCGCGCCGGCCGACCTTGCCCCGGTACGCCGCAGGCGGCTGTTGCGTGAGATCCTCAAGAGATCCTTCGATGTGGTGGGGGCCGTCGTCCTCGCCGTGGTCTTCTCGCCGCTGATGCTCTTCATCGTGTTGCTCCTACGCATCGAGGGTAGCCCGGTGATCTACCGGCACCGCCGCGTCGGTCGGGACGGAAAGAGCTTCGATTGCCTGAAATTCCGCAGCATGGTCCCCAATGCCGACCGCAGGCTCCGTGAGCTGCTCGAGCGGCGTCCGGAGCTGAAGGAGGAGTGGCTACAAAATCACAAGCTGCGCCACGACCCGCGCATCACGGCTCTCGGGCGCTTTCTACGCCGGACGAGCTTGGATGAGTTGCCGCAGATCTGGAACGTCCTGCGGGGCGACATGAGTCTCGTGGGCCCGCGGCCGATCGTCTGGGAGGAGATGATGCGTTACGGCCGGTCCCTTCCGGTCTACCTGTCGGCCAAGCCGGGCATCACGGGCCTGTGGCAGGTCACCGGCCGAAATGACACCGACTACCGTCGTCGCGTTGCGATCGATGTGTACTACGTCCGCAAGCGGAGCTGGGTGCTCGATCTGTATATTCTCTTCAAGACGACGCTCGTGATCTTGAAGGGCGGCGGAGCCTACTGATCGTGGCTCTGCACTGAAACGGGTCCGACCGGCGCGAAATTGGACTCGCATCTCCAAGAGCACCTCGAGCTCTTCGGCAGGCTTTCGACCCTTGGCGAGGCTGTGCGGGCTGCCGCGGATCGGATCGCTCGCGCCCTTGCGTCGGGGCACAAACTCCTCCTCTGCGGCAACGGGGGCTCCGCGGCCGATAGCCAGCACCTCGCGGCGGAGCTCACCGGCCGGTTCGTGAAGGACCGCAAACCCCTCGCCGCGATGGCGCTGTCCACGGACACCTCGGCGCTGACGTGCATCGGGAACGACTACGGCTTCGACGAGGTGTTCTCCCGCCAGGTGGCGGCCCTCGGCCGGCCCGGAGACTGCCTGTTGGCCATCTCGACCTCCGGCAACTCGCGGAACGTGATTCGCGCCGCCGAGGCGGCGAGGGCGGCCGGCCTCCACACGATCGGCCTGCTGGGGAGGGACGGCGGGAAACTGCTCGCCCTCTGCGACGTGCCCATCGTGGTTCCCAGCGCAACCACGGCCCGCATCCAGGAGGCACACATCTTTATCGGCCATTCGCTCTGTGCGATGGTCGAGGAGGCCTTGGAGCTGG
>JASHYG010000322.1 GCA_030043215.1 Gammaproteobacteria bacterium | reverse complement strand
TACGTCCCGGTGCAGGGAATCGGCGAGGAAAGCCGCGCGACGAGCGGCGATTACGCGTGTTGCACGTTCCGCGGCAGCATCTCGGCGCTCGATGCGAGCACGGGCCGGGTCATCTGGAAGACCTACACTGTTGCCCCAACCCGGGTCCGCGCGAAGAGCAAGGATGGGGTCGAGATGTACGGCCCCGCCGGAGGGGGAATCTGGTCCGCGCCGACGATCGATCCGAAGCGCGGCCTCATCTACGTCGCGACCGGCAACGGCTACGCGGGTCCGCCGCAACCGACCACGGACGCCGTGATGGCCCTCGATCTGCGTACGGGCGCCGTGCGTTGGGCGCGCCAGGTGCTCGCGGGGGACATCTGGGTCATGGGGTGCGATGCGCACAACCCGCCGAGCAATCCGGCCTGTCCCGCGGCGCTCGGGCCGGACTTCGACTTCTCGGCCTCACCCGCGCTCGCGCGTGTCGGAGCACGGGAGCTGCTCGTGCTGCCACAGAAATCCGGTCTCGCGTTCGCGCTCGATCCGGATCGCGAAGGACGGATCGTCTGGACGTATCGCATCGGCCACGGCAGCGGCCTCGGAGGGCAGTGGGGCACGGCGATCGAAGGCACCGTCGCTTATTTCGGCGTGGCGGATCAGCTGACGCCAACTCCCGGCGGCATGAGAGCCGTGAGGCTCGCCGACGGCTCGCCCGTCTGGCGAAAGCCGCCGCCGAAGGCGCTCTGCGGCGGGCGTCTCGGTTGCAGCGTCGGACAGGGCGCGGCGCTCACGGCGATTCCCGGCGCGGTGCTGAGCGGAGCGCTCGACGGAGCGTTGCGAGCCTATTCCACCCGCGACGGCAGAATTCTCTGGACGTATGACTGCAATCGCCCGTTCAAGACGGTGAACGGCGTGCCGGGGCACGGCGGCGCGATGGATGGACCGGGTCCCATCGTCGCGGGCGGCATGCTCTATCTCAATTGCGGAAACGGCGGCCTGATGGGAAGTCCGGGCAACGTGCTCCTAGCCTTCGGCCTGCCGGGACACTGAGGGTCTGCCGCGGGACTCAGCCGATCTGCACCGGCACGAAGATCCTCTGGTCTCCGTGCTGCACGAGCAGCGCGATGGCGCTCTTGTGGCTGCCGACCACTCGGCGCAGCTGGTCCGCGCTCGTGACAGGCACACCGTCGGCCGATAGCACGATGTCTCCCGGCTGGATGCCGGCATCCGCGGCCGGACCGGTCGAGCGCTCGACGAGCAGTCCCGATGGCACGCCCGCCTGCTGCCGCTCATCGGGCGTCAGCGGACGGACTGCGAGTCCCAGCCTTCCGCGGCCGTTGTCGGTATTGCTCGCCTGCAGCTCGCCCGCCTGCGCCGCATTGCCGAGCGTCACGTCGAGCGTGAGCGCCTTGCCGTCGCGCCAGATCTCGAGCTTCGCCGGCGAGCCCGGCTCCGACATGCCGACCGCTGCGGCGAGCGATCCGGAGTCCGTCACCGCGTTGCCGTTGAATTTGAGGATCACATCGCCGGGCTTGATGCCCGCCCGCTCCGCGGCGCTCGCCGGCTCGACTTTGGAAACGAGCGCGCCGGCCGGAGCGTTGAGCTTGAACGATCCCGCGAGCGCCTGATTCACCGTCTGGACGTCGACGCCGAGCCTCGCATGCTCCACTTTTCCGTGAGCGAGGAGCTGCTGCTCGATGCTCGCGGCGACGTTGATCGGGATGGCGAACGAGACGCCCTCGAACCCGCCGGTGTTGCTGTAGATCTGCGAGTTGATGCCGACGACGCTCCCGTGCTCATCGAACAGCGGCCCTCCCGAGTTGCCGGGGTTGACGGCCACGTCCGTCTGGATGAACGGTACATAGGAGTTGTCCGGCAGCGAGGGCCGATCGCGCTGACGATTCCGGCGGTCGCGCTCTCCTCGAGGCCGTACGGGGCGCCGAGGGCCAGCACGTAGTTGCCCACTTGCAGGTTCGTCGAGTTGCCGAGCCGCACCGTCGGGAGATTGCGAGCGTCGATCTTGAGAACCGCGACATCGGTCGGGATGTCGAGCCCGACGACCTTCGCGCGGTACTCGCGATTGTTCGCGAGCTTCACGGTCACGTGCGTCGCGTTGCGCACCACGTGCGCGTTCGTGAGGATCACACCGTCCGGGCGTACGATGAAGCCCGATCCGAGACTCTGCACGGGCACGTTCTGCGGCACGGGCAGCTCGCGGAAGAACCGGAAGAATGGGTCGTCGCCGAAGGGCGAGTTGTCCCCGAACGGGCTCTGGCCCTGGCCCTGGTCCTGCCCCTGGTCCTGGTCGGAGGGGCGCTCGACGCTCTGGGTGGTGATGCTGACGACCGCCGCCCGGTTCTGAGCGACGATCGCCGTGTAATTGGGCGCATACGCGAGCGGGATCGGAGCGGACGCGGTGGGAGACTGAGCAGGCGCCTCGGCCGTCGCCGCGCTCGCCGAGCTGAGCAATGCGGGTGCCAGCCATCCGGCCGCCGCGCCGCAGGCAAGCAGCCCGCTTGCGGTGAGGACGAGAGTCGTGTTCTTGAGCTGCATGGCGAATACCTCCGGGTACCGATGCCAGGCAGCTTGCGTGCCGCGGCTTAAGGCAGCCTTAAGGCCCCGCGGGCGGGAAGCGGACGGTGACGCGCAGCCCGTGAGGCTGCACGTCGTCGAGGCTCACGCGGGCACCGTGCCGATCCGCAATGGCCTTCACGATGGCGAGCCCGAGGCCGGTGCCTCCGTCCGCGGCGTCCGGCCGGCGAACGAAGCGCTGGAAGGCATGCTCGCGCTCGGCCGCCGGGATCCCGGGCCCGGTGTCCTCCACCTCGAGCACCGCCGCGCCGCCGGGACCCTCGGCCGTCGCTCGGATCTGCACCAGTACCCGGCTGCCCTGCGGCGCGTAGCGGACTGCGTTGTCCACGAGATTGCGCACCAGGATCCTGAGCGCATCGGGATCGCCGGTCACCTCGACCGAGCTCGCCTCGAGGCTCAAGTCGACTCCGCGCTCGGTGGCGAGCGCGTGCACGTCGGCGATGCCCGCGCGGGCGCTCGACTCGAGGGGGGTCCGGTGAAGCTGGACCGGCGCGCCCTCGGGCTCGTTGCGCGCGAGCGTGAGCAGCTGGCTCGCGAGGTGGACCGAGCGGTCTACCGCAGCACCGAGCTTCGCGCGCGCCTCCCCACGGGCCGCCTCGTCGCGCGCGCGGTCGAGCAGCTGCAGCTGCAGCGACAAGGCGGTGAGGGGAGAGCGCAGCTCGTGAGCGGCGTCCGCGACGAAGGCTCGTTGCTTGTCGAACGCTGCAGACAGCCGCGCGAGCAACCGGTTGAGCTCCTCGATGAGCGGGGCGGCCTCCTGAGGCAGGTGGGGCGCCGCAATGGGCTCGAGACTCCTCGCGTCGCGCCGCTGCACCTCCGCGGCGAGCTTCCTGAGCGGCGCAAGGCCCCGCCCCACGATCCAGACCACGCCGGCGGCCATGGCGAACAGGATCAGCAGCATCGGCGCCAGCACACGCAGGGCGGCATCGCGCGCCAGGCGATCTCGCACGCTCCAGGGCTGTGCGATCTGGATGACGCCCCACACGGTGTCGAGGCTGTACACGCGCCAGCGCTCGCCGGCGAGCGTCATGTCCGCATAGCCGAGGATCGCGCGGGGAATGACCGGCAGTCCGGGGCGAGAGGAGATGTAATGCACGGTGCCGAAGGGGTCCCAGATCTGCACGATGTAGTCGGACCCGCTCGGAGTGGAGGGCAGCTGCGCGCCCGGCCCCAGCGCGGCCTGGTCGCGCAAGGAGAGGGCCATCTGGCGCAGCTGATAGTCGAGCAGCGTCGAGGTCTCAGCGAGCATGCGGGGGTAGGTGATCACGCTCGCGCAGATGGCCGTCACGGCGACCAACGCGAGCAGGCCGGCGAGCAGGCGCGTGCGGATCGACCTCATGGCGCTCGCGAGCCTCAACGCCTCGGCACGCAGTAGCCGACGCCGCGCACCGTCCGGATCGCATCGCTGCCGAGCTTGCGGCGCAACGAGTGCACGTACACCTCCACCGCGTTGCTCTCGATCTCCCCGCCCCAGCCGTAGAGCCGATCCTCGAGCTGCGCCCGGGAGAGCATCGCTCCGGGCCGCAACAGCAGCGCCTCCAGCACCGCGTACTCGCGCGCCGACAGTGCGACGGGCTCGCCGTTCCGCGAGACCTCGTGAGTGACCGGATTCAAGCGGATGCCCGCGTGCTCGATCACCGGGTCGCCGCGCCCCGCGCCGCGGCGCAGGACGGAGCGCATCCGGGCTGCGAGCTCGTCGAGATCGAACGGCTTGACGAGATAGTCGTCGGCGCCCGAGTCGAGCCCCGCCACGCGGCTCTGCACGTCGTCCCGCGCGGTGATGATGATCACGGGTGCCGTCGTGCCCCGGCTGCGCGCGTCGCGCAGCACGTCGAGCCCCGCCCGCTTCGGCAAGCCGAGGTCGAGCAGCACCATGTCGAAGCTTGCGGTGTCGAGCGCGGTCGCGGCAGCCGCCCCGTCGCGTATCCAGTCGACCGCATGGCCCTCCTGCTGCAAAGCGGTCCTCACCGCCTCGGCGATCATCCGGTCGTCTTCAACCAGCAGCACACGCATGAGCCCGGCCTCAATGCCGGTAAAGCTCCGCGCTCCCGAGAAAGCCATGACCGTCCTCGCCGCCGGCGATCAGCACCGCGCCACTCGTGAGGAGCGTCGCGGTGTGCAGGGCGCGCGCGGCGTGGAGGCTTCCCACCACAGTGAAATGGCCCGTGGCCGGGTGGTAGAGCTCGGCGCTCGCGAGAAAGCCGTTGCCGGTGAAGCTGTCGTTGCCGCCGGCAACCAGCACCTCGCCATTCGTGAGCCGCGTCGCCGTGAAGGAGTCGCGGCCGGCGTGGAGGCTTCCCGTGGCCGTGAATCGTCCCGTGGCCGGATCGTAGAGCTCCGCGCTCGCGAGCGCTCCGCTGCTGCCATCCCCGCCGACGATCAGCACTCGGTCATTCCCGAGCAGTATCGCCTGCGCGCCCTGGCGCGCGGCGTGGAGGGCTCCCGTCGCAGTAAATCGTCCCGTGGCCGGGTCGTAGAGCTCGGCGGTCGCAAGCATGCCGTCTCGGCCGCTGCCGCCGGCGATCAGCACGCTGCCGTTCGCGAGGCGTGTCGCGGTGTGGAAGGCGCGCGCGACGTGGAGGCTGCCGGCGCCCGTGAACTGGCCCGACGCCGGGTCGTAGAGCTCTACGCTGTCGAGGTCGCCATCGTTGCCGTCGCCCCCGGCGATCAGGACCTTGCCGTTCGCGAGGAGTGTCGCCGTGTCCGAGTCGCGCTCGGTGCCGAGACGGCCGGTGACGGTGAAGGTTCGGGTCGCTGGATCGTAGAGCTCCGCGCTCGCGAGAATGCCGTGCATCCCGTAGCCTCCGACGATCAAGACCTGGCCGCTCGCGAGCCGCGTTGCGGTCGCGCCCTGGCGCGCAATGTTGAGGCTCCCGGTGGGGGTGAAAGAGCCTCGCTTCGGATCGTAGAGCTCGGCGCTCGCGAGGACGCCGCCGCTGTTGCTCCCTCCCGCAATCAGTACCTCGCCATCTCTCAGGCGCGTTGCCGTCTGAGAGTCTCGAGGGCTGCCGAGGTTGGCGGTCGAGAGGAAGGGGCCGGATGCCCTCCCGGCAGGCGGTCGGCCGCTGGATCTCGCGGCCGCCGTCGCCGCGGTCGCCACCATCGCTGCGCCACCCGCCATCAGCATGGCGCAGCAGCAAGCCACTGTGGCGCGGCGCCATTCCCGGGTCCCGTTCCGGCGCCATTGCCGGCGCCCGCTAGGTGTGTGGCTCAATATTGGCGGCCGGTGACCTTCTCACGGCCGCGATTGTCGCCATTTTGTCGCGCCCCGCACAAGCGCTTCCCGTCGTGTCCGAGCCCGCGGGGATTTCCCGCCGCGCGCGGCGGCGGGCGAGGAGCCTTACGCCACCGTGCTGACGAGATTGCCGGTCTGCGAGTTCGTGCCGAGATCCGCCGCAAGCGTGTTGAGGAAGCTCGCGAGCGTCGCCGGGTTGGTGCTCGATGCGCCGAATGCGCTCACCAGGTTGTTGAAGCTCTGCTGCAGCGAGGTCAGCGACGAGCTGGTCGAGCCCGAGGTGGTGGTGCCGGTGGTCGAGCCGGTCGCCGAGGTGCTGCTCGAGGCCTGCAACTGCTGAATGAGGTTCTGCAACCCCTGCTCGATGTGGCCGCCGCCGTGGTGGTGATGGCCTCCATGGGACTGTCCAGTCGCAGTCGTCGCGGCCGTGCCCTGCGCTGTGCTCGAGGAGGCGCTCTGCGATTGCAACGCGGCAACCAGGCTCTGCATGAAGCTCTGGAGCGCCTGCGCCTCGCTCTGCTGCGTCGAGGAGGCCGTGGTCGATGAGCTCTGCGTCGATGAGCTCTGCGTCGAGGTACCGGTGCCGCTCTGCGAGCCCGTGACGCCGATCTGCGAGAGCGCCTGCATAATGCTGCTCAGCAGTCCGCCTCCCTGGGACGAGCCCGAGGAGGTGCCCGGAATGCTGCTCGTGGCCGTCGCGCTGTTTCCCGCCTGGTTGTGGCTGAACAGCATCTGGGCGAGCATCGTGCTCAACTGTGAGGCGCTGCCGATGGTCATTTCTCTGGTCTCCCGGTTCCGGAGTCGAAGTGCGGTAGGAATGAGCAAGATTCCGGCCAGAACCGCCCCGCGTTCCGTGGACCCCGTTGCAGAACTGCGGATCACGTTGCAAAACGGGTCCGGCGGGCCTGCAGAGAGGCTCGCTCGATGCGCCGGAGCGAGGGATCCGCCCTTGCAAACGGCGTGACTTTCGTGTCGAGTGCGACGCTCGAGACTCGAGCGGAGAGGCGAAACGCGATGCATGCACGAGATGGCGGCAAATTCCGGCCGCGAGAGTGCAGCCCTTTGCCGCACTGCGCGGTGTTCCGCTCGGTGGCTCTCCTCACCCTCGCTGTCGCGGCCTCGGCAGCCAGACCGGCGCGCGCGGACTGGCAAGCCCTCGCCGCCCTCGAGCGCGCGGGCGCCACGGTGAGCGCGTCCGCGATCGATCTGGAGCAGGGCACCGTCATTCAGCAGCTCCACCCCGATGAGAGGCTGACTCCGGCCTCGCTCACCAAGCTCGTCACGACAGCGGCGGCGCTCGAGGCCTGGCCGGCGGAGAAGATCTTCCAGACGCGCCTCGCGACCGGCGCGCGCCTCGTCGGGGGTGAGCTCGATGGAGATCTCATCCTCGAGGGCGCGGGGGACCCGTCGCTGGACGACCATTCGCTCTGGATCCTCGCCGCGCAGCTTCGCGGCACGGGCGTCATGCGCGTACGGGGGCGCCTGGTCGTCGATCCGGCCCCCTTCGGACTCGTCGAGTGCGAGACACAGGATCGGTGCGCGGCACTTCGCCGGAGCGACTCGGCCTACAACGCGCCGCTCGCGGCCGTCGGCGTCGACTTCGGCAACTGGTGCGTGGACGTTCGGCCGACTCGCCCCGACGCGCCCGCCCTGGTGCAGGGTTGCGGAGTCACGGCGCTGCCCATCCCGGTGGAGGGTGTCATCAGGACGATCCGCGCGGGCGGACGGCAGACCTTCTGGGTCGAGCGCGTGACCGATGCGCAGGGCGAGCGCCTGCACGTCGGCGGGGACGTGCCGGCCGGCGATGCGCAAGTGGTCTACCGCGCAATGTCCGATCCGGCGCAGGGCGTCGGCTTGCTGCTCAGGCAGACGCTGCGCGAGATCGGCGTCCAGGTCGACGGTCCCGTGGTGGTGAGCCCCGAGCCTCTACCCCGCGACGCCGTGGTGGTGGCGGAGGCGGAAGGGTTACCGCTGCGCGAGCAGCTCGAGCGCATGCTGCGATTCTCGAACAACTACATCGCCGACGTGCTTAGCCTCGATCTGGCGGCGAGCCTCTCCGAGCGGCGTCCGCTCCGGCTCTCGGATGCGGGAGGGATGCTCGCGGACTTCCTTGCGCGCCTGCGGTCTCCCGGCCGGCGCGCAGCGGCGGATCCGCCGGTGCTGCTGAGCGGCAGCGGCCTCACGCCGCAGAACCGCCTCTCGGCGAGCGATCTGGTCGCTCTCCTCGCGCATGAATATCGCGACACGCGGCATTTCCCGGTGTTCTACGGCAGCCTGGTGGTGCCTCGCGATGCGCCTTTCGAGTTCCTGCGCACCGGCAGCGCGGCCTGGCTCGACCGGGTCGCGCTCAAGACCGGCACGATGGACGAGCCCCGCTCGGTTTGCGGCATCGCCGGCTTCCTGCGCAAGCGCGACGGCGGCTGGATCGCGTTCGCCGCGATCGTCAATGGCACCTCGGGCAGGCGCCACATCCCTCTGTCTCAGGCGCTCGCCGCCGAGCAATCCGACGTCGAAGCGCTTCTCAGACGCTATTGAGCTACTTGGCCGTGAGCGCCTGCGTCTGCTCCGCCCAGAACACGGCATCGACGTACGCCGCGCGGATCAGCGCAGGCGCAAGCCCGTTGTAGGCGACGCGTCCCCACGATGCGCGCTCGTACGCGTGGGCGCACTTGAGCGCCGTGCCGATATCCCCCTCCTGCGCGAGCAGCGCGCGCTCCACCGCCGGCGCGAGCGGCAGCTCATCGAGCAGCTCCGCGGTCGGAATGCCCGTGAGCACATCGAGCAGCGAGAACAGTCCCGTGATGAAGTAGGGGCCCGTATCCTTCGCCCCGGCGAGCCGAGCGAGCTGCTCGCACATGCGCGCCCGCGTCATGGCCGTGACGAACAGGCTCATCGGGCGGTTCTCGAAGCTCTGCATCGAGACCAGCGTCGCGAGCTGCCGCAGATTGTCGAGCCCCAGGATCACGATCGCCTGGCGGATCGATTCCACCTTGTGCGGCAGGTTGTAGTAGCTCGAATTGATGCAGCGGAGCACGCGGTACGAGATCGACAGATCCTGCGATACGACGCCCTCGATCTCGCGGAGCGAGTAATCCTCGTTCTGCAGAGCCGCGATCAGCCGCAGGGTGGCGAGGCGGCTCGCGGGCAGGCGCTGCGCCTTGACCGTCTGCGGCCGATGCAGGAAATCGCCCTGGAAGCCCTTGAACCCCATCTGCACGCAGTGCTCGAACTGCTCGACCGTCTCGACTTCCTCCGCAATGAGGGTGAGGTCCCGCTTGAGCAGGCCGGGCACGAACTTCGCGAGCTCGGCCCGCGACTGCTGCGCCACGTCGATCTTCACGATGTCCACCACATCGAGCAGCTGAGGATCGTTGAGCCGGGGCGAGTAGTCGTCGAGCGCGATCCGATGTCCGCGGGCCTTGAGCGCGTTGATGCCCTCGAGGAGCGCCGGACTCGCGGGAATGTCCTCCACCCACTCGATGACCACGCGCTCCGGGTGCATCGAGACGGGTGAGTTGCCGAGCAGCAGCTCGCGGGGATAGTTGATGTGCACCGGCAGGCCGCCGGCGAGGCGGTCGAGTCCGATCTCCAGCGCCGCATCCGCGATGACCTTGAGTGTCGCGTCGCGGGAGCTCAGGGCGGCGCCCGGCGCCGAAGCTCCCGCCTCGTGATACAGAAGCTCGTAGGCGACCACGGTCATCGTGTCGCTGTAGATCGGCTGCCGCGCGACGAGCGCGGCGCTGCTCCCGCCCGCTTGCGTCTCGCCCGAGGGGGGCACGGCAAGCTCCCGCGGCTGTTCGGTGGTTCTACTCATCGGTCGTTCCGGGTGTGGTCCAGCATCGCCTCAAGGCTATCGGGCCGCACGCCCTCCGTCGGCGTACCACTGCACACCTTATATACCCCCTCGCAGAGGTGGCGCTGAAACCGTGCAGGGTTCACATTACCTGGATGAGCGCCGCGTCACCCCGATGAGCGCCGCGTCGCGCGCTCGTGGCGCTCGTGGCGCTTGCGGCAGGCGCGGCGTAGCATCGCCCGTCCGGATCCGGATCGTTCGTAAAGGACCGCTCATGGCCTCACCCTCCGCCCCGTCGGCTTTCTCGAAGGGTTACCGGACCTGGTTGCTCGTGCTGCTGGTGGTCATCAATGCCCTGAACCTCGCCGATCGGCAGGGCCTCGCCGCCTCCG
>JASHYG010000321.1 GCA_030043215.1 Gammaproteobacteria bacterium | reverse complement strand
TCGAGGCAGTAGCCGTAGGTACCGTCCTCGATGCGCTTGAGCGCCTCGTCGATCTTGCGGATGAGCTTGCGTTCGCGATCTCGCGTCCGCAGCTCGAGGCTGAACTCCTCCTCCTGCGTGGCGCGGTCGTTGGGATCGGGAAAGTTGGCCGCCTCGTCCTTCATGTGCGTGACGGTGCGGTCCACTTCCTCCATGAGGTCCTGCTTCCAGCTGAGCAGGATCTGACGGAAGTGCTCCGTCTGCTCCTTGCTCATGTACTGCTCGCCACGCTTGGCGATGTACGGCTTGACGTTGCGCGGCCCCGCGAGAAGGCTGCCCGGCTCGGCACCATCGGCGTCCTCGGCGTCGGCCGCGGGAGCAGGGGGGATCCGCGACGCCGCCGGGGGAGGTTTCGCGGGTGCCGGGAAGGCGGGACTCGCTGCCGACGTGGCGGGGGCTGCGAGCGTTTTGCGCATCAGTTCGGTGGCTCCCGTGGGATTCCCATTCACAGGGGCGGGCGCGGCCGGCGGCGCAGGCTTGCGAGCGACCGGCGCCTTGGCGCGCGCGTGAATCGCGACTTTCGCGCGCTCATCGCGCTTGCGCACCGCCGCCTTGCGGGCCGCCGGGCGGCTCACGGCTTTCTTGCCCTTGCCGGGCTTCGGCGCGGGTTTCTTGGCCGGCATCAGTCACTCCTAAAAGCACGAGCCTTCGAAGGACGCGCGATTATACCGGCGCCCCCGGGACTGTACAGGGCATGTTCGGGGCGCCTTCCTCAGGGCAGGGAAACGGGGGGAGCGGGCTCCCAGCCCGGCTGCCGCCGCTCGGCGACGACCGTGGTGTAGATGCCGCCCCGCACGTTGAAGCGCGCGGTCAGCCGCAGGAACCGGGGGGAGAGCGCGGTGCCGAGAGCCGAGGCGATCTCGTTGGTCACGGCCTCGTGAAACACGCCGCGGTTGCGAAACGACCAGATGTAGAGCTTGAGAGCCTTGAGCTCGACGCACAGCCGGTCGGGGACGTATTCGAGCTCGAGAGTCGCGAAGTCGGGCTGGCCGGTCCGCGGGCAAAGACAGGTGAACTCGGGGAGCGTGATGCGAATGGTGTAGTCGCGCTCCGGCGCCGGGTTGGGAAAGGTCTCGAGGCGTTTCTCGGGCGTGTCCATAAGGTACGGGGGCGAACGGCAAAGGATTAATTTATCATTGCCCGCAGGTGTCAACCACGAGGGGTGGGTAACCACACGATGCGGCTCACCAAGATCAAGCTCGCGGGCTTCAAATCCTTCGTCGATCCCACCACGGTCAGCTTCCCGGGAAATCTCACGGGGGTCGTCGGCCCCAACGGCTGCGGCAAGTCGAACATCATCGATGCCGTGCGCTGGGTCATGGGCGAGCTGTCCGCGCGGTATCTGCGCGGAGACTCGATGACCGACGTCGTCTTCAATGGATCGAGCGGCAGGAAGCCCGTCGGCGCCGCCTCGGTGGAGCTGGTGTTCGACAACGGTGACGGCAAGATCGGCGGCCCTTACGCGGGCTACAGCGAGGTCTCGCTGCGCCGCGTCGTCTCGCGCGACGGCGAGTCGGCTTACTTCATCAACGGCGCGCACTGCCGCCGCAAGGACATCACTCAGCTGTTCCTCGGCACGGGGCTCGGCTCGCGCAGCTACGCCATCATCGAGCAGGGCACGATCTCGCGCGTGATCGAGGCGAAGCCCGAGGACATGCGGGCGTTGCTCGAGGAGGCGGCCGGCATCTCCCGCTACAAGGAGCGGCGCCAGGAGACCGAGTCGCGCGTCGCGCAGACGCGCGAGAATCTCGAGCGGCTGCAGGACGTGCGCGACGAGGTGGACAAGCAGATCCGCCACCTGCAGCGGCAGGCCGCGACGGCGCGGCGCTACCAGGCGCTCAAGGAGGAGGAGCGCCGCACGGGCGCCGAGCTGCTCGCGCTGCGCCTGCGCGAGCTCGCGAGCGGCGCGGAGGCTCACGACAGCGCCACGCGCGAGCGGGACCTCGCGGTGCAGGCCGCCCTCGCCGAGCAGCGCTCCGCGGAAGCCGCGCTCGAGAGGCAGCGCACGCTGCAGACCGAGCGGAGCGAGCGCGTCTCCGAGGCTCAGGGCCGCTACTACGAGGCCGGGGCCGACATCAGCCGAACCGAGCAGGCGCTCGCGCACGCGCGCGAGCTGCGGGAGCGGCAGCGCAACGACCTCGCGCAGGCGCGGGCGACTCTCGCGGACCTCGCGGTGCACATCGACCACGACGAGCAGCGCCTCGCGGAGCTGCGGCTCGAGAGTGAGCAGCTCGCCCCGCAGCTCGCCGAGGCGCAGCGCGGCGAGCAGGCGACGGCCGCGGCGCTCGCCGGGGCGGAGGAGGATCTCTCCGGCTGGCAGCGGCGCTGGGAGGAGTTCAACGCTGCGCTCGGCTCGGCGAGCCAGACGACGCAGGTCGAGCGCGCGCGCATCGAGCAGCTGGAAAGCGAGCGCCGCCGGCTCGCCGCTCGCGCGGATCGCCTCGCCGTCGAGCGCGAGCAGCTCGCGGCGCAGGAGGCGGGCGGGCAGCTCGCGGACCTCGCCGGCCGCGAGGCGGCGGCG
>JASHYG010000320.1 GCA_030043215.1 Gammaproteobacteria bacterium | reverse complement strand
GGTCCTGCAGCGCTTCGCGCGCGAGCAGCGCTTTCCGGTCGTCATGGGAATGGCAGCAGGACACGGGGAGCATCAGCGGCCGGTTTTCTTCGGCACTGCCGCGGAGCTGCGGTGCGGGACCACGCCCCGCCTCACGATCGATACGCCACGCCTCCAGCGCCGGCCATGACCGATCATCCGCGCTCGATCCGCTCGTTCGTCGTCCGCGCCGGACGGATGACCGAGGCGCAGCACCGCGCGCTCGACGAGCACTGGCCGCGTTACGGCGTCGATTTCTCTCCGCGGCTCCTCGATCTCGATGCGCTCTACGGCCGTCACGCGCTCCGCGCGGTGGAGATCGGCTTCGGCAACGGCGCGAATCTCGCAGCTCTCGCGGCGAGCCATCCCGAGCGGGACTATCTCGGCATCGAGGTTCACCCGCCGGGTGTCGGTCGCCTGCTGCTCACGCTCGCGCAACTGGGTCTCGGCAACGTTCGCGTGAGCTGTCACGACGCCGTGGACGTATTCGACTGCCAGATTCCGAGCGCTTCGCTCGACGAGATCCAGATCCTCTTCCCCGATCCCTGGCACAAGAAGCGCCACCACAAGCGCAGGCTCATCCAGTCTGCATTCGCCGCGAGCCTCGCGGACCGATTGAAGCCCGGCGGACTCCTGCGGCTCGCCACCGACTGGCAGCCCTACGCCGATCACATGCTGGAAGTGCTCACCGCTTGCAGTGGACTCGAGAACCTCGCACCCGGCGGGGCGTTTGTCGGGAGGTCGACCGACCGGGCTCCAACCCGCTTCGAGCAGCGCGGCGAGCGCCTGGGCCATGAGATCTGGGAGCTCACCTTCCGCAGGAGTTGAGAGCCCTGCCCGGGCGCTGCGTGTCGCCCTTGCAAAGGCGCCGTCAGAAGCTCGAGCGTAGCCCGTCGAGCACGAACTGCACCGAGAGCGCTCCGAGCACGACCCCGAGCAGTCGGTTCGCGACGTTGGCCCCCGTGACGCCGACGATCCGCATGAGGGGCCCCGCCACGAGCATGAGCCCGAGGGTGATGGCAAGCACCAGCGCCGCGCAGAGCGCGAGGCCCGCGAAGAGCAAGGGCCGCTCGGCGATCGAGACCGGGCCGACCCAGAGCAGGATCGTCACCAGAGCGCCCGGACCCGCGATGAGCGGAAACGCGAGCGGAAAGACCGAGATATCCGCGCGGCGGAGGCTCTCGGCCTTCTCGTCGGTGGAGGTTCGCGTCCCCGACTCGCGCGCGAAGACCATCTCGAGGGCAATGAGGAACAGCAGCAGCCCGCCGAAGATCCGGAACGCCTGCACGGTGATGCCCATGGCCGCGAGGAAGGGTTTGCCGCCGAGCGAGAACATGAGGAGGATGCCGGCGGCGATGCTCACCGCCTTGACGGCCATCCGGCGCCTGTAGTCCTCGGTCGCGCCGGTCGTGAGACTCGAGAAGATCGGCACGATGGACAGCGGCTCGACGACGACGAAGAACACGATGAAGAATTTGACGAGCTGCCCGAGCATGGTCTTTCCGCTCACGCAAATAGGTCTTGAAAGCAGGGCTCCCGAGGCGCAACATCGATCGGTCGCAAGCTCACGCGCGCGCGAGCATATCAATGCCCGGCGGACCGCGCGCGCTCTTCTCGTGTGCGCCTCGAACGGCAGGGAGTTGGGATCTCGGGAGGCTGGCCATGGCATCTCCTCAACCTAGCGTCGGCAGCTGGTACCGGATGGAAGGCGACCTGTTCGAAGTCGTGGCGATCGACGACGACGATGCCACGATCGAGATCCAGTACTTCGACGGGACGGTGGAGGAGATGGATCTCGAGGACTGGGAGGCGCATTGCGAGGACCGGGCGCTGGAGACGAGCGATCCACCGGAGGATTGGAGCGGCTCGGTGGACGTGGACGTGGAGCCCGATGAAGGCCCGCGGTCCGGCCGGCGCAGCGATGAGCAGGACCTGCAAGCCCGTCCTCTCGACGGCATCGATATCTTCGAGGCGCGCTGAGCTCCCGAGAATCCTCGACTGCGGCGTCAGGAAAACGCCTCGCGGCGATAGCGCCGCGACAGCAGCAAGAGCAGTACCAGCGGCGGGATGCTGAGGGATGCCGTGTAGACGAAGAACGGCGAATAGCCGACGGCGTCCACCACGAAGCCTGACGTCCCCTGGAGCAGCTTCCCAGCAAGCGCATAGAACGAGGTGAACAGCGCGTACTGGGTCGCCGTGTACTTCGCGCTCGTGAGACTCGACATGTACGCGATGAGCGCGGTGCCTTGCATCGCGAGAGCAAGGTTATCGAGGGTGTTGGCCAGGGCGAGACCGATCAGCGTCGGCCCCTGCGTCGTCGCGAGCAGCGCGAATCCCAGGTTAGACGCGGTGATCAGCAGGCTTCCGATCACCATTCCTCTGTAGATGCCGAGCTCCGCGATCACCGTGCCGGCGATCACCACGCCCACGAGGCCGACGGTCAGGCCGAGGATCTTCCCGAATGTCGCGATCTGCTCGAGGCTGTAGCCGTGATCGATGTAGAAGGAATTGATCATCGAGGACATCGCATAGTCCGTGAAGTGATAGCTGCCCACGAGGAGCAGCACCAGGATGGCACCCGCTGCGCTGCGCCGGTCGAAGAAATCGAGGAACGGACACACGACGGCACCGATGAAGTGGGCGCCGGCGTGGCGCAGCGCGGGCGGCCAGTGTGCATTGCGCTCGAGCCACGCAATGGCTCGTGCCTCGCTGAGCACGGAGGCTCGCTCCGCGCTCGGCCGCGGCT
>JASHYG010000031.1 GCA_030043215.1 Gammaproteobacteria bacterium | reverse complement strand
AGCGCGGAGCGCAGCCAGGTCGTCTTGCCCGTGCCGCGGGGTCCGAGCAGCAGGAAGGAGCGCGCCGGGAGCTCGAGTGAGGCTCGCGCGTGGTTCAGCGGCAGGTTAGCCGGGGCTGGGGCGCCAAGGTCATCGAGCACCTGGCGAGCGACTTGGGCGACGACTTTCCCGAGATGCGGGGCTTCTAGCGCGGTGCTACTTTACCGCGGACGCCTTTGGGACCGCTCCATCAGCTCGGCGAGCCTGGCGTCGAAGGCAAACACTTGTGGACCGGATATCACCCACTGCCACCGCCAGTCAGGATGGCGGGAATTGACGATCAGGTTGTACTCTCCCGGCGTCACGGCACTCGAAACGCGTAGCGTCGGGCTTCTCCGCTGGTCGCACCACTCATCACCGATTGCTTGCGCGGCCGGCAGCGGCTCGTCCCCATCCCAGCCGTTGGGAAGCACCAGCACGCTCTCGATCGCCGCGTCGGGGACGTCAATCACGTACAAGACATGCGGCTCGAGCGCATCAAAGCGCTTGTAGTGCACCAGACGCTCCAGAATCGCGAGCGACAGACTCTGCGCCCCGTAATCGAGATGCCGGCCGGCGGTATGCCAGCGGCCATCCACCGAGAGCCCGCTCGAGCCGCCGAAGGCCGACCGACTCGTCCGGCCGAACTTGCGCAGGACGATGCGCCAAGCCTTCACGGGCCGACGCTCAGACCGGAACGCCGTGGATCATCGCTCGCAGGAGACTTTCCACCTTCTGCGCGCCGAGGTCAGTCGCGAGCATCTCTAGCGGCGCCCGATCTCCGAGGCTCCGATCCGCAGCGCTCAGCCATTGGGCGACCGCGGCATCCGAGGAGAAGATCTCTCGCGCGAGACTCCTGGCGCGCACGACCCTGTAGAGACGCTCGGACTCTGTGGTGGAGAATCGTTCGCGCTTCTTCTCACGCTCGGTCATCGTGCGCAGGACGAGCTTAAGCGCCTTGATGATGCGCGCCTTCGGCAGACCGAGAGCGGCCGCGATTTCCCCGAGTGCGCTACTGGGTAGCCCGCGCTCGAGCGCCTCGATCTGTTCACCGAGCGGGAGCTGGGCGAGAGTCAGTACGCTCATGGCAGAATTGCTCCTTAGCAGAAGCTAAATTGCCACGGCTGGGTCGCCTCGTCAAATGGCGGCGAGCGAACAGTGCGGACTTCTGCCTCGTATCGGTCCCCGAGCGGTGGTTCGTCCTATGTCGGGCGGTGTCGAGTGCCGGAGCCGGCGGTGATCGCCAGCAAGCGAGACGGTTCCCTCACCTTGGCGGTGTGCCACACACCTTTTGGAATCACGAGCAAGCGCCCTGCGCTAAGGGTAACTTCTCTCATACCGTCGGAAAGCTCTAGAACAAACGTTGCTTTGCCTTCCAGCATCAGAAGGATCTCGTCACCCGCTGGATGCATTTCCCAGTTGGTCCAATCGGCTCCCATGGACAACGCCGACAGCAGCCGCCCCTTCTCGCTGCCCATCAGCTGCCGAATGCCGGCATCGGTCGGACGGCCGGACATCAACTGACTCCAAAAGTCCCCGCCACCCGGAAGGAGAGCCGTGGTCCCGTCGGGCTCCAGCAACAAATAATTCGTGAGGAGGTCGATCGTATCGTCTGCCATCGCGCTCCCTCCGTCCCGACAGCGTTGCGCTGATTGTAGTCACGGCCTCGGGCGACGCCACTCTGCCAAGCGCTCGGCCGACCGTCCGCAATCGGGAACGATATCCGATCTGCGGCTCCGCGATTATACTCGGCTAAGCTTAGGCCGGTCCGGTAAAGCACGGTGGCGACGATCTCCTTGTACATCGGGGAGAACGACGTCCAACGTCCCTCGGGAAGTTGCGAGGCGGATGCGGCGGAAATCCTGAGCGGCATTGAGCCGGCAGGCTGACCGACTCGGGGGGACTGTCGATGAAGAACGTGTCGGGCGGCGCTCCACGACTGAGCGCACAACCGCCGCGTGCGCCTGCAGGAAGCACGCCCAGCCTCGAGCAATTCGGCTACAAGCAGGAACTGCGGCGGGCGCTCACGCTGTTCGATCTGCTGATCTACGGCCTATCCATCATCGGACCGTTCTCGCCGGTCTCGGTCTTCGGCATCGTCTTCAACATGAGCCACGGCATGGTGCCGCTGGTCTATCTGTTCGGCCTGCTCGCGATGGTCTTTACCGCGCTCTCGTACATGGCGATGACCCGGGAGTTCCCGCTCGCCGGATCGGTCTATACCTATGCAGCACGCGCGCTCGGACCGACCATCGGATTCTTCGCCGGGTGGGCGATCCTGCTCGATTATCTGCTGCTGCCGACTCTCATCTACGTTGCCTGCTCCATCTCCCTGCACTCCGTGCTGCCGGGCATACCGAGTGTGGTGTGGGTGATCGGCCAGCTGGTGCTTGCGACGGCGCTCAATTTCACCGGGATCGAGGCCACGGCCCGCGCGAACTGGATCATGCTCGGCTTGCAGATGCTCCTCTTCCTCGCATTCCTTGCGATCGGGGCCGTGGCACTGGCTCATCACGTCGATGGCGCTCATCTGTCCTTTGCGCCCTTCTACCGCCCGTCGGAGCCGATATTCCGGCTAGGGTTCGGTGCGCTGTCGCTCGCTGCGCTGAGCTTTCTCGGGTTCGATGCCATCTCGACGCTGTCGGAGGAGAGCCGGGACGGCGCCCGTGCGGTCTCGCGCGCCACGATGTGGTCGCTCTGCCTTTGCGCAGCATTCTTCGTGGCCGAGACGTGGCTCGCCTCGCTGTTCGTCCTCGATCGCACCAGCCTGCCTCCGGGCGATGCCACGAATGCGGCGTTCTACGACATCGCCGGCGTAATCGGTGGCGGCTGGTTCAAATTCGTGGTCGCGGTGCCCGGAGCCATGTGCGCCTGGGTGGGATCGCTCGCGGCGCAGGCGGCGACCATGCGGCTCATCTTCGGCATGGCACGCGACGGGAAGCTCCCGCGCGCGCTCGCGCATGTGCATCCGACTCGCGACATTCCCGATCGGGCACTGCTCGTCACCGCGGCGGTTGCGCTGGTGTTGGGCATCGTGATGGTGAGCCGGTTCGAGCTCCTCACCTCGCTCGTCAACTTCGGCGCGCTGCTCGGCTTTCTGCTGCTGCACGTCTCGGTGATCGTGCACTTCCGGCGCGAGCGAAGCCGCAACTGGCTGCGCCATCTCGTGGTGCCCGCGATAGGCTTCGGCGTCATTGGCTACGTACTGTGGAATGCGGAAGCGGATGCCAAGGTCGCCGGGCTGTGCTGGCTCGGTGTCGGCGCCCTCGTGCTCACCGCCTTGCGATTGCGCAATCAGGCGACCGCGTTGCCGGACGCGCGTTGACATACCATGCTCGCGACCAGGTGACTCGCTCGGATGCAGGAGATTCCATGAGTAAGCTGCCAATGGGTGCGTCGATACCGGCGTTCGACTCGGCTACCCGGCTCGTCGAGCGGCTGCGGGCGGGCAAGATCGGCTCGCGCGAGCTGCTCGAGTATTTCATCGGCCGCATCGAGCACTATGGCTCGGAGGTGAACGCGGTGGTCGTTCGAGACTTCGAGCGCGCCCGCGCGCGCGCGGACTCGGCGGATCGCGCGATCCGACGCGGCGAATCGCTCGGGCCACTGCATGGACTGCCGATGACGATCAAGGAATCGTTTCAGCTCACGGGAACCCCCACGACTTTCGGATTCCCGGAGTTCCGACACAACATCGCGGCGAGCAACGCCGTCGTGGTGGAGCGGTTGCTGGGGGCGGGCGCCGTCATCTTCGGCAAGACGAACGTGCCGCCCGGCCTGATGGATGGGCAGAGTCAGAATGAGATCTACGGCCGTACGGTGAACCCCTGGAACGCCTCACGCACGCCGGGCGGCTCCTCCGGCGGGTGCGCCGCGGCGCTCGCGGCCGGACTCACCGCTCTCGAGCTCGGCAGCGACATTGCTTCCTCGATCCGCAATCCCTCGCACTACTGCGGTGTCTTCGGACACAAGCCGACCTATGGCGTGTGTCCGCAGCGAGGGGAGATGGTGCAAGAGATGATCCAGGAGTCCGACCTCGCCGTCGTCGGGCCCCTTGCGCGCAGTGCGAAGGATCTGGAGCTCGAGCTGTCGGTCATTGCCGGACCGGCCGGCGCGGAGGCGAGCGCCTATTCCCTCGCGCTGCCGAAACCGCGGCGTGAGACGCTGCGCGATTTCCGCGTGGCGATCCTTTTCGACGATGTCTTCGCGCAAGTCGACGGGACGGTCCAGCAGCTCCTTGCTGAGCTCGGTGATTTCCTCGCGAGCGAGGGCACGGTCGTCGTTCAGGGGGAGCGGCCCGCCTTCAATAACGAGGAATACTATCGGCTCTTCATGGTTCTGTTGCGCGCAGCCGGCGCCGCAGGGATCCCGGAGGAGGAGTTCGTACGCCATGTCGAGCTGGCGCGTGGGGCGGACTGCGGAACGCCGGACATGGCGCGCCTCAATGCGTACGGTGCGACACTCTCTCACCGAGACTGGCTCCAGCTCGATGAGAGGCGTCATCGCTATCGCGAGGCGTGGCGGAGATTCTTCGAGCGGTTCGACTTGTTGCTGTGCCCTGTGCTCTCGACGGCGGCCTTTCCCCACTCGACAGTCCCGCCGCAGCAGCGGGCGCTCACGGTGAACGGCCGAGAGGTGGCCTTCGAGAATCAGCTATTCTGGGCGAGTCTTGCGACGCTCGCGTATCTACCGGCGAGCGTGGCTCCGATCGGCCTCACAGCGGAGGGGCTGCCGGTCGGCGTACAGATCATCGGCCCACAGTTCGGCGATCTGACGTGCCTCAAGTTCGCGCAGCTGCTCGAGGATCGCTACCGCGCCTTCGTGCCACCGCCCGGGTTCGCGGATTGACTCCCGGGCGGCCCGCGGTGCACCGCATCGAGGCTTCGGAGATCCACATATGACATCCCGTCGTGCGACTAGAACGTGGCTGATCCTGCTGGGCGGACTCGCGCTGCTCGGAGGGATGCAGCCGTCGCTTGCGACCGCCCGCTCGGGGGCGGCCCGCTGCCGCGCGTTGCGCTCGTTCAAGTGGCCGCAGCTCGTGATCGAGGAGGCCCGCATCGTGCCGGCGGGCCCGGCTCGGTCGCTCCCGGGTGAGGCGCCGGCGACCGCGCCGGGAGCGATCCTTCCCGAGCACTGCCTGTTCATTGCAACGCTCGAGCCGCGCACGGGCGCGCAGGGACAGCAGCTCGGCATTGGCATCGAGCTGCGCCTGCCGCTCGCCTGGAACGGTCGCTTCGCCTTCGAGGGCGGCGGCGGCCTCGACGGCATCCTGCGCCCGAGCTACGGCTCGGTGTGGGGGACCATCCGGCCGCCGGCCCTCCAGCGCGGATTCGCCGTCGCCTCGACCGACGGCGGACACCGCAGCCCCTCGATGGCCGATGCGCATTTTGGGCTCGATCAGCAGGCGCGGATCGATTACGCGTACAACGCCGTGGACAAGGCGACCCTCGTCGCCAAGGCGCTTCTGGCCCGATTTTACGGGCAAGCGCCGCGCCGATCGTACTTCCTCGGCTGCTCGAACGGCGGGCGTCAGGGGATGATGGTGGTGGAGCGGATGCCGCTGCAGTACGACGGCGTGGTCGCCGGCGATCCGATCTTCCGCCTGACCCGGATCAACATCGATCAGGCCTGGAACGAGGTGGTGCTCGCGCGCGCCGCGCCGAAGGATGCGGAAGGGCGCCCGATCCTGAGCCGGGTCCTGTCCGAAGCGGATCTGCGGCTCGTCGCGAGCGCCGTCGTCAAGCAATGCGACGCACTCGACGGGCTCGTCGATGGGATGATCAACGACTACCGCGCCTGTCACTTCGATCCCGCGGTGCTCACTTGCCGCGGCGCGAAGACGCCGAGCTGTCTCATGCCGGCGCAGGTGACGGGGCTCAAGGAACTGATGGCCGGCCCGCACGACTCGCAGGGGCGGGCGCTCTATGCCGCGTTCCCCTACGACGCCGGTATCGCCGACCCGGCCTTCTATCACATGCACTTCGGCACCTCGCCGACCGGTGCGCTCAATTCCTCCGACGCGACGCTCGGCTTCGACTCGCTGCGCTATTTCAGCATGACCCCGCCGGAGCCCGGGTTCGATGTGATGAGATTCGACTTCGATCGCGATCCGCAGCGACTCCGCGAGACGGCGCAGATCAATGACGCCGATTCGGTGTATCTCGAGAGTTTCGCGCAGCACGGCAAGCTCATTCTCTATCATGGCCTCAGCGACCAGGGTGTCTCTCCGCTTGCGACGGCAGCCTGGTACGACCGGCTCCCAGCCGCGAACGGCGGCCATGTCGAGGACTGGGCCCGACTCTTTCTGGTGCCTGGTATGACTCACTGTGGCGGTGGACCCGCGACCGACGACTTCGACATGCTCGCGGCGATCCAGGATTGGGTCGAGGAAGGCCGCGCGCCCGAGCGGATCATTGCCCGCGGCAAGTCCTTCCCCGGTGTGACTCGGCCGCTCTGTCCGTACCCCACGATTGCCCGGTACAAGGGCGGAGACCCGAAGAGCGAGCAGAGCTTCGCCTGTGAGAGGTAAGGGCCTCGGCGCGAGCGACGGCGATCGGGCCGCTGACCTCGGTCAGTATTCGACGAGCGGCGGCCGCTGGTGCTGGACCCACTTCTGAACGCTCGGGCGGCGCCATTGATGCGCGGCGTAGTCGACCAGCCGCCTGGGGACCGGATCGCCGAGCACGATCAGGCGCTGCAGCATCATCGCGAGATCGACGTCCGCGATCGACCAATCGCCAAAGAGATTGTCGGCGCGGCCGTCGAGCAAGGCCAAGGCGACAGAGAAGAGTGCATCGGCAGCGCCTCGCGCGCGCTCGGAGAGGGCGGGTCGCTTGGCACCGCAGAACACGATCCAGGTTGGGCGCTCGTCGCGGATCGGCATGAGATCACTTCGTACCCAGGCCTGAACTTGGCGCGCTCTGGCGCGATCGTGAGAGCTGGTCGGGTAGAGTCGCGTTCCCGGAAAGCTCTCGTCGAGGTATTCGCAGATCGCAGAGGATTCCGAGAGCGCAAAGCCGTCGTGGATCAGCACGGGAATCCGGCGAGTGAGCGACGTCTTGGCGAATTCCGGATCGTGGTGGGCGCGGGTGGCCAGATCGAGGGGCTCGATATCGAAGTTCAGGCCCTTCTCGATGAGGCTGACGTAAGCGACCAGAGCGTAGGGACTCGCAAAGTTCGCATCGACGTAGAGGCGCATGGGGTCTCCTGGCAGCGGACGCAGTCGTGAGCGTGGCCGGTGCGGAAGTGGGATCGTGGACCTCAGCAGGAACTCTTGCAGCGCTCGGCTCGGAGCAGATCCTCGGAAAGCTCGTTCGATAACCTGGATCAGCGCGGAAATGCCGCGGCAGGCGCAACGGGCGCAGGCCGATCGATGCGGGGCTATCTTTGCCCCGCCCCTCAGGCTAAGCTTCCGCGGCTTGAATTCCGGCGGTGCCGATGTGTTTGCGGCTCCGCCTCCCGGACAGCCAAAGGAGCACCTTCCCATGATGAAGTTTCGCGTACTCAAGAACAACTGGGTCGGGTTTGCGCTATGCGCAGGTCTCGTGGCAGCACCGCTCGCCGCGCACGCTGATGCAGCGAGTGAAATCTCGACGGCCGCACAGCACGCTGGGTTCTCGGCGGCGGCGACCTCTCTCGCGGTCGCCCACACCCACCTGCATCACACCCTCAACTGTCTGGTCGGTCCCGGCGGACGAGGCTTCGATGCCAAGCAAGCCAATCCCTGCAGCTCTCAGGGCAACGGTGCCATTCCCGATACGACCGATGCCGCGGCGAAGAAGTCGCTCGAGCACATTGCCTCCAGAACGCGTGCTGCGCTGAGGAGCACTAGCCTCGCCACCGTCACGAAGGATGCGGCAGCCATCCAGGCGGAGCTGGGCAAAGTCGGTGCCCCGGCATCCTGAGGGCCCACGGCGCGCGCCCCGAGTCCCCGCTCCCGCGGGCGGCCCGGGGCGTGTTGCGCTCGGGTGACGGTACGGCCCGCGGCGCGATGGGGCAGCGTCGCCGCGACGAAGGCGCTATCGCGCAGCGTTCAGCACTTCGTCTGCGATCTGCGCCGCTTGTACCGCTGACGGCCAGCCGGCATAGAAGGCGAGATGAGTGATGAGCTCGGCGAGCTCCTCGCTCCTGACGCCGTTCGCGATCGCGAGCCGCACGTGAAAGCGCAGCTGCTCCGGGCGGTACAGAGCGATCAGCGCCGCACAGGTGATCAGGCTGCGATCGCGCTTGGAGAGCTCCTGGCGCTCCCAGATATCCTCGAACAGCACGTCGGAAGTCAGCTCGGCAAGCCTGGGGGCCACGCGGCGCAGGGAATCGGGAGGTCGCGGCAAGTTCTTCTCCGGCATCGCAGCTTCTCCTCGTGAAAGCGCCATGCTAGCGCATCGCGCCGTCGGGGACTGAGTCGCAGGGACGGCTCGCGCGCCGGTCGGCCTGCTTGCGCTCGTGGATCTCTTCGCGGTCGATCGCGATATCCCGAGGCGCGGCGATGCCGATCCGGACCTGGTTACCCTTGACGCCGAGTATGGTGACCAGGACGTTCTCGCCGATGCACAGACGCTCACCCGGGCGGCGTGTCAGGATCAGCATGGCTCCCCTCCCTTCGCGACGGCGCGGTCGCGAGTGCTCACGTTGCCAGATCGAACATGCTACTCAGAGTCTGTCGATTCATCGTCAGCAGCTTCGCATCATTCCGGCACCTCAACCTGCCGGACTCTCCGGTTCCTGCTGCCGGTGCGCAAACCGACCTCGCAACTCCGCAAGATCCTGGCCGACAACATTCGCGACCATCGCGCCAGGCACGGGCTCTCGCAGGAGGAGCTCGCGGACGATTGCGGGCTGCACCGAACCTACATCGGCTCGGTGGAGCGCTGCGAGCGCAATGTCACACTGAGCACTCTCGAGGTTCTCGCCCAGGCGCTGCGCGTGAGCGTGCCGGACTTGCTCACACGGCGCTGACGCGTCGGACCTCCGGCGGCGAGCCTCCGTAAAAAATAGTGCAACTCCATCCGCTAGCTACTTATAGTCATCTCGAGGACGAACTGCAAGATGCGTTGCAGCGGCGGACCGGATGAGCCCGGCGGCCGCATCGAGCTCGTTGTAAACGGCCTTGAGCTCGTCGATGGCGTGTCGCAGAGCGACCTCCTCGTCGCCCGCTCCGGAGGATTCCTGCGCGGAGAGCGACCGGTAAACCACCGCGATCATGGAGAGCGCATCGGAGAATCGGCCCAGAATGGCTTGCAGATCCGGGACGCCATGCGCGTGCGTTAGCGTGGACGTCGACTTCTGAGGGCCATTTCCCCCGGCGTGACGGCTTTGCCGTACGCGCCGGCCGGGATTGCGCTGATCCATGATGTCCTCCGCTCGAGGCGCGTGGCTGGCCCGCGATGCTCCAAGTCCGCAGCGTGCCGCAAAAGAATGCGGCCTCATCGATCGGCGCTGCGCCGACCGGTGTTGGCATATAGTCTACACTCAACTCGAGTGGGCCGCTAAGAGCGGACGTCGGAGGCTCCGCCTCACCTCAGAGGCTCGACTTGATGAAACTTGGTGTAGTCGAACCGGTCGATGCCGTCGGCGCCCCTGCTGAGGATGTCGACAAAGGTGTGATTCCAGCGTAAAACGGCGGCCGAATATTCGTAGCGGGCCATCAATGTTTGGCCGGTCGTCTCGTCCGTGCCGCTGACGGTGAGCAGCAGAAAAGCGTGAGAGGCCGCGAGCGACTCTGCGGTCGCGCCATTGAGCGGGCTCGCATCGTCGATGACGTGCAAGAGATTCCAGCCGAAGATGAAGATGGGCTGCTCGCTGCGGCGCAGCGGCAGATCGTATACGCGGCGGAAGTGGAACCCCTCGACGGTGTTCTCGTCGCGAACCAGGCGCAGCTGCGCCGAGGCTTCCATGATGACGTTCTGCCGCTCGTTGGCCGTGCGCAACATGAGCGTCAGCCGTCCGTCGAAAGGGCGAATCACCGCGTGGCGCGCGAACAGGATCCGCGCCGTGGGTCTGGAGAAGCGGGCGAACATCATGCCGGTGATGAGCGCGAGGCTCATCACGCCGGTGAAGATCTCGGCGGATGCGACGATGTGCGAAAACACCGTCTGAGGGTGCATGTCGCCGTAGCCGACGGTCCCGAGCGTCTCCACGCTGAAGAAGAACGCACCCCAGTAGCCGTGCGGGTCGAGATTGGCGATGTCGCCGGGCTCGAGCGTATAGAGGGCGGCGAATGACAGATTGAATAGAACGAAGAAGCCGGCAAAGCTCGCGAACAGCCGCGGCCAGCTGACCTTCATGAAGAAATGGTACAGGTCGTGCCACGCCCGTCTCGGGAGACCGCTCGTCAGGACGCTGCGGCCCCCCACCGTGAAGCGGGCTGTCTGGCGGAACTTGATGACCACCTGGAAAGTGTACCGCGTCACGCGGCCCCACACAGGCGCTTGCTGCGGCGCGGTCGGCGCGGTCAGCGCCGGACAGAGCCGTCGTGCAGTCCGACGGCGTCATCGGGACCCACGCCGGAGATTGCGTTAGAGTGGACGGGGAGCGAGAACATGACGTATTCGATCACCCGCAAGCAGCTTTCCCCGCAACCCATGCTCGCCGTCCGGTGCCGAGTGAAGCACGCCGACATCGCGAAGTCGCTCGGGGAGGCGCTCGGCGCGGTATTCGCGCATGCGCAGCGCACTCACGCCGCTCTCGTCGGCCAGCCCTTCGCGCGCTATCTCGAGTGGGGGCCGGGACTGGTGACGATCGAGGCCGGGCTGCCCGTTGCGGCGCCCGTTCCGGGACAGGGCGAGGTTCTTGCGGGAGCGCTGCCCGGAGGGCCCGCCGCGGTGGCCACGCATACCGGACCCTACGAGCAGCTCGCGAGCGCCCACGGCGCCGTGCAGATCTGGATCGAGGAGAATGGCCTTCGGCCTGCGGGCGCTCCGTGGGAGGTCTACGTCACGGACCCCGCCGAACATCCGAATCCCAAGGACTGGCGGACGGATATCTTCTGGCCGCTCGCGAGCTAGCGCCGCCGGGGTAGCGGATCCGGCTCATTCTGCGCCGCGCGGGTCGGTGATGCGCGCCGGCTGAGTGTCACGAGAGCCGCCGCTCCGAGAGCAGCGAGCACCGCCGCAAGAATCTCGGCTTGAGTGGCCGCGATGCCGAGGACGTGTGCCCGCGGATTGATCCGGATGGGCTCGATCGCGAGCCGCTCCAGCCCGCAGAGCAGCAGATAGAGCGCGAACAGCCAGCCGGGCCGGAAGGGATGCTTGCGCACGGCCCAGAGCACGGCGAACAGCGCGAGGCACATGAGAGTCTCGTAGATCGGAGTCGGATACACGCCGGGCGGGGCAATGACGATGCCTGCGATGTTGTGCGCGTACGTCTGCGCCCACAGCCACGCCGGGACCCAGCCCGGCTTCGCGGCCATGTTCGCGGCGATGCCCCAGTCACCGTCCCCGGAGAGCTGACAGCCGATCCGGCCGAGCGCGTAGGCGAGCATCAGCGCGGGCGCGAATGCATCGCAGGCCACGCGAATGGGGAGTCCCCGGCGCCTGGCGTACCAGACACCGGCGATCGCGCCGAGCACGAGTCCCCCGAGGAAGTTGAATCCCTGCCGCGAGAGGATCATTCCCCAGGGGTCGATTGCGAATTCGCGGGGCACCTCGAGGATCGATGCAATGCGGGCACCGATGAAACCCGCGAGCACCACGAGCACCGTGAAGTCCAGGAGGAAATTCGTGAGCGTCGCCGGTATCTCGCTCGCGCGCTCCTTGCCGAGGCCCTTGGTGAGGCCATCGCCGAGCCGCCCCTGCCCATAGAGGCGCAGCAGCTCGAGCCGCGCGACGTAAATCGCCGCGAGGACCGCGACGACCACGCACAGACCGAAGGTCGGCAACGGCAGCGGGACGTTGAGACCGGTCGCCGCGCGAACGAGATCTTGCAGGTAAGGAAATGCCACGATGTGCTCGATAGAATGCGCTGATGTCACCCGGCGATGAATATGCGAGACGGCTCGGCGCGTGGGAATCGCAGGTCAGCCGCCTCGCGGTGCGCCACTCGCGCCTTGGGCCGATCCGGCTGCTGCTGGCCGCCGCCGCGGCCGCAGTGGCATGGGGGTCTCTGTATGGACACTGGCTCTCACCTCTGTGGCTTTCGGCCCCCGTTGCGGCATTTATCGCTGCGGTGATCTACCACGGGGGCCTGCGGCGCGGCCTATCCCACGCCGAGCGCGCGGCCGCATTCTATCGTAGCGGGCTCGCACGCATCCAAGATCGCTGGGCTGGCGGAGGGCGGCAGGGCGAGCGCTTCGGCGACGTCCGGCATGTCTACGCCACCGACCTCGACCTGTTCGGTGAGGGGGGCCTGTTCGAGCTGCTCTGTGCGGCGCGCACGCGCATGGGAGAGGAGGCGCTTGCGAGCTGGCTGCTCGCGCCCGCATCCCTCGAGGAGATCGCGGGGCGCCACCGCTGCGTTGGGGACCTCGCGAGCCGGCTCGACCTGCGCGAGGACCTCGCCGTTCTCGGCGAGGGCACGGGTGCCAGCGTGCATCCTCAATCGCTCCTCACCTGGGCGGAATCGCCTAATGTGCTCGAGCAGCCATGGATACGGTGGACCGCCCGCCTGCTGCCCATCCTCTGCGTCGCTTCCGCGATCGTGTGGGCGGTCGCGGGAATTCCGGCACCCTTTGTCGCGGTCATCCTGATCGAGATCGCGGTGCTGTACCGCCTCGGAGGGCGGCTCGCCGAGGCGCTCGATCCGGCCGAGACCGCATTCGAGGACCTCAAAATGCTCGCGAAGCTGCTCGTGCGCGTGGAGCGAGAGCCCTTCGCGGCGCCTGCGATGCAGGCGCTCGTGCGCGCGCTCGCCTCCCACGGCCAGAGCGCCGGGAGGAGCATCGAGCAGCTGAGCACGATCGCGGAGCTCGCCGGATCGCGACAGAACCTCGCCGTGCGCTGGTTTCTCGCCGTGCCGCTTCTGTACTCCGTGCAAGTCGCGCTCGCGGCCGAGCGGTGGCGGCGTGCGCACGGCGAGCAGGCTCGCGCGTGGGTGCAGATCGCAGGCCGATTCGAGGCGCTGTCCTCGATCGCGCAGTACAGCTTCGAGCATCCCCTCGATCCCTTTCCGGACTTCGTCGAGGGGCCTGCGTGCTTCCGGGCGGCGGACCTCGGCCATCCCCTGATGCCGTCGGAGCGATGCGTCCGCAACGATGTCGACGTCTCCGGCAGTACTCGCGCGCTGCTCGTCAGCGGCTCGAACATGTCCGGCAAGAGCACGCTGCTGCGCGCTGTCGGCATCAACACGGTGCTCGCCATGGCGGGCGCGCCGGTGCGCGCACGATCGCTCGAGCTCACGCCGCTCAGGGTAGGAGCAAGCATTCGCATCAACGACTCGCTCGGCGAGGGCACCTCGCGCTTCTACGCGGAGATCGCCCGGCTGCGGCAGCTCCAGGACCTTGCGAGCGGGGAGCCTGCCTTGCTGTTTCTGCTCGATGAGGTACTGCAGGGCACGAATTCCAGGGATCGGCGCATCGGGGCGGAGGCGATCGTCCGGGCTTTCCTCGGGCGGGGAGCCATCGGGCTGATCACTACCCACGATCTGGCGCTCACCGAGATCCGCGGCGTCGAGGACGGTAGCGTGCGCAACGTCCACTTCGAGGATGAGATTGAGGACGGGCGCATGAAGTTCGACTTCAAGCTGCGCGAGGGCGTCGTCGCGCGGAGCAACGGACTCGAGCTGATGCGAGCGATCGGCCTGAAAGTCTGAGAGTCCCGCGGCGGCCGCTCAAGCGCCTTCCACCACGATCTCCACGGTGACATTTCCGCGGGTCGCGTGCGAGTAGGGACAGATCTGCTCATGCGCGTCGCGGGCGAGGTCGGTGAGATCGGCCTGAGAGAGAGTCGGGTCCTTGACGTGCAGCTTCACCGCGAGGCCGAAGCCGCCGGCATCGCGCGGCCCGATCGAGACGCTGCAGGTGACGATGGCATTCCGCGCATTCTTTTTCTTCTGGTGGCCCACGTAGTCGAGAGCGCCGCCGAAGCACGCGGCATAGCCCGCCGCAAAGAGGTGCTCCGGAGTCGTCGTGCCCGGCTTGCCGGGGCCGCCCATGGCCTTGGGGACCGACAGATCGGCGGCGATGGAGTGATCCTGCGCCTCGGTGTGGCCGTTGCGCCCGCCGGTCGCCGTTGCCGTCGCAGTGAAGAGAGGCTTGATGCTCATGGAGTGCTCCTTGACTCGCGGGACCGAGGGCCGCCGAAGCACTGTACGCCTGCCGGGAGTCTCCGAGAAGGCGCTCGGTCCGGCGACGTTCGCGCTGAAGCGCGGTGGCCGCGCTGAAGCGCAGCGTCGCCCTTACAGAGAGGCCGCGGGTACCTTGTCGAGCTCCGACACCGAAGCCCTCGGACCGCTCGTTGACTTGCGTGGGGCGGTCTCGAGCAGGAACGCGCTGATCACGAGCCCCGCGATCTGTCCACCGAGCGCGAAGTACAGCGTGTACTGAATGCCGAGGTGCTGCGCGATCGAGCCGGCCACCGACGGAGCGATGCCGCCGCCAAAGATCTCGCCGGCGCCGATGACGAGCCCCGCGACGGAGGCGATGAGTCCGACGGGAGCCGCCTCGGCCGGGACCGGGCCCGCGAGAATCGCGAGCGCGCCGAAGTTGAACATCGCGGCGATCGACAGCAGCGCGAACAGGACCGGCAGATTCGCTCCGGTGTGAATGAACAGCCACAGGAAGATCGAGGCGACCACGAAGGAGAGCAGAGTGGCCGTGCGTCGTCCGATGAAGTCGGACAGGGTGAGGAGGCCGAGCTGGCCGAGCGCGCCCCCGAAGCCGATCGCCGAGGTGACGAAGCCCATCTGGGGGCCCGTCAGCTTGAGGTAGTCCTCGAGGTAATTGGGCATGACCGCCGAGAGAACGAAGATCCCCGTCATGGCGCACAGCAGTCCGATCATCGAGAGCGGAACGTTGCGGTGCTTGAAGATCGCCGCGAGCGGCGCGCGCTTCGGAGCGTCCGCTCGATGCGTCCCCGCAACGGTAGCCGGCTCGCGGATGATGAACCACATGAACGCCGCGACGATCAGTCCCGGAGCGCCGACGATCCAGAACACCGCGCGCCAGGAGGTGATCTTGAGCAGCTGCGTGGCGACGATCGGGGCAATACCGATCCCGAACAGGGCGATCGTGCACTGGAAGAAGCCGTTGTTCATGCCTCGGCGCTTGGGGTGGGAAGCTTCGATCGCGACCGCGACGCCGGTCGAGGCCACCGGACCCTCGGCGAGGCCCATCACCGCGCGGATGGCGAGCAGGCTGAGCAGCCCCACGGCGAAGCCGCTGAGGACGGACAGAACGGAGAAGAGTACGGCGGCGGGAACCAGGATGCGCCGCCGGCCGAGGCGGTCGGAGAGACTCCCGATGAGGATGGCGGCGGTCCCCCACGCGACGCCCAGAATGCCGACGAGGTTGCCGAGATCCTGGTAGTTGAGGTGCAGGTCCTTCATCATCGACGGGAACAGCGGCGGCAGGACGAACCGGTCCACGCCGACGAGCCCGAACGCGAGGCTGAGAATCAGCACCGCACGCCATTCGTAGGATGAGTCCCAGGCTTGTGAATTCATCTGTTGCCCCTCGTCGAGCGCTGCGTTCTTATTGGATGAGCCCGTGGTCGCCGGCAGCGGCAGCGCCGCGGCTAGTGTAGGTGCGGTCGCCCCGGGGGGCAACTCGCCGGACGAGATCGCCGAACGAGCCCCACCGAACGAGCGGGCGCGAGCGACAGGCTGCGTGCGCTCCGCTCAGCCGGCGAAGTAGGCCACGACGCGTATCTCGATGCTGGAGCGCGGCGCGGCCCCGGGCGGGCAGCTCGGATCGTCGAATGCCGTGTGCGGCACCTGGTGGGGACGGTCCGGATCGGACTCCTTCGTGACGAAGATGAGGGCCTCATCCGGCGCCATGTCGCGGAAGTAGTGCCAGCGGTGCGCGGAGTTGTGCCGGACCACGAGGCTGTCCGCCGTCCGCTCCGGTGTGCCCGGGAAGTCGAAGACCGCCTGGGCCGCAACGAGATCCGCATCCGCGACGGTGCGAGCGTTGCACACGGCGAGCGGGACATCCTGGGGCGGCTGCGATAGAACGCGCCAGACGTTGTAGTGCG
>JASHYG010000319.1 GCA_030043215.1 Gammaproteobacteria bacterium | reverse complement strand
TCGAGATCCTGCGCCAGGCCCCGGAGCGGGTCGCGAAGCTCGCGCTGCTCGACACGAGCGCTCGACCCGACGTGCCCGAGCAGAGCGAGCAGCGGCGAGCGCAGATGGAGCTCGCGAGAAAGGGGCGGCTCGATGAGATCACCGACCTGCTCTTTCCGCGGCTCGTCCACACGAATCGCCGGGATGATGAGGCCTTGCGGGAGCTGGTGCGGCTCATGGCGCGGGAGGTCGGGGCGGAGGCGTTCGTCCGCCAGCAGACGGCGATCATCGGCCGGCCGGACTCGCGTCCAACTCTCGGCGCCATCCGCTGTCCGACGCTCGTGATCGTGGGGGACGGGGACCTGCTCACGCCGCCCGAGCGTGCCCAGGAGATTGCCGCCGGTATCGCCGGCGCGAGGCTCGTGACCGTGCCGGACTCGGGGCATCTGTCGACGCTCGAGCAGCCGCAGGCGGTGACGCGGGCGCTGGTGGAGTTCTTCGGGTCCGCGGACCTCTAGGGAATTCCCGCCTGCCACGCGAAGGCGTCGCCC
Organism: Gammaproteobacteria bacterium; assembly: GCA_030043215.1. GTDB lineage: Bacteria > Pseudomonadota > Gammaproteobacteria > Steroidobacterales > Steroidobacteraceae > JASHUC01. The sequence continues at coordinate 5,353 of JASHYG010000319.1, read as the reverse complement.
TCTGCGACGATGTGTCCTACGCCCGGGAACGGGAAGTGCGGCGCGAACACCAGCTCGTGGTCCTTTGCGAGCGCCCCGAGCGTTTTCGCGCGCGTCGCCTTGGCGAGGCTCGCATCGCTGTCGAAGCTGACCGCCCACTCCGGCTTCGCGAGCGAGACGACCGAGCTGTGCGCCACGTCGCCGATGTCGAGCAAGCGCGAGTGTCCGGACACGATCTGGTAGCCGACGTGGCCGGGCGTATGGCCCGGCAGCGCGATCGCCGTCACGCCTGGTGCGACCCGCGCGCCGGGCTCGAACGTCTGGACGTGCCCCGCGATGACTCCGACGAGCTTCGGCGGAGCCTGTCCCTTGAGCCACGTCCACGCGGCGCTCGCCATCCGGATCGTTGCATGCGGGAATGCGAGCTGGCCGCCGGCATCCAGCAGTCCGCCGATGTGATCCATGTGCGGGTGCGTGATCAGCACGTCCGTCACGGCTCCCGGCGCCACGCCGGCAACGCGCAAGCTCTCGAGCAGTCCTCCGTGGAGATTCGGCCCGAGACCGGTGTCCAGCAACAGGATGCGACCGCCGGTGCGCACCAGCAGTACATTCACGCTGAGTGTGATGCGATCCGTCGGCGCGCCGGCTGCGCGCAGCACATCTTGCACTGCAGCGACGCCCGCGCCGACGCCGAAGACCTTCCCGTCATTGGGCACGACGAACTGGGCGTCATGCAAGGCCGTCAACTCGAGGGAACCGACGCGAAAGGACTGCGCCGCCGGAGGCACCGAAGCGAGGCCGAAGCCGCTGTCCGCGCGAACGCCTCCAGCGAGGCCCAGGCTGATCAGACCCGTCACCCAGATCGCTGCGCGCATCGGTGGCTCCCGTGTTGACGGGGGTCATTCTATCGACAGTGCGTTCCGTCAGCTACGGACGACGGCGGCGGACAGCGGCAGCGCCGACGGCGTAAGATCCGCCGGACACGGCCGGACGCCGTGCCATGACGCGGAGGCGAGTGTCGTCAGTGAGAAGCGGTCTGTACCTGCGGTGCTACGTGACGGGGGCACTCTGCGCTCTGCTGCTCCTGTCCGGCTCCTCGCGTCCGACAGCTGCCGCCGACGCGAAGCCGTTGACTGCCATCCTCCTCGTCGCTCGAGATAACCTGAGCGATCCCAGCTTCGCGGACTCGGTCGTCCTCGTGATGAACAACCTCGGTGCCGCCCCGGTCGGCATCATCGTCAACAGGCCGACGCCGATTCCTGTGTCGAGCCTCTTTCCGAGCCTCAAGCGACTCGCGCAGCTGAGCGACAAGGTGTATTTCGGTGGACCGGTCGAGTTCGAGACCGTGTGGTTCCTGTTCCGTGCCGCCAAGCCGCCCGAGCATGCGATTCCAACCTGTGACGGCGTCTACTTGAGCGCGGACCGGGAACTGCTGCTGGAGCTGCTCGGTCGCGAGAAGCCCATGGACGGTCTACGGATCTTCGTCGGCCACGCCGGCTGGGCGCCGGGTCAGCTCCAGGCCGAGATCGCCGCGGGCGCCTGGACTCTCAAGCGCGCCGAGGCGGAGGCGATCTTCAACGGCAGGTCCGAGCATCCCTGGCCGTCGCCGGCGACGCCGAAGGGAGGACCTCGGCAATCTACGCCCGGGCAGGGTCTGACGTGAGCCGCGGATTTGAACCCTTTCGGACATTCCGCCAAGCAGCTCCTCGAGCGTGTCAAGGGGCCAGAGCGGACGCCCGTACGGCCGGTTTACGGTTCCTATCACGTTCACGGCCGCGCTTGAGGCGCGCATCGGGCGCCCAGCCTATAATCGGCTGCGGAGGCATCGATGACCAACGTTACGGTTCAACTCAGTGGCCGAGAAATCGAGGCGCTCAAGGCGCGCACAGGCAAACGTAGTGCGGCGGCGGCACTCAAGGCATGGGCTGCCCGTGCACGTGGGAAGCACTCAGTTTCGGAGCTGCGCACCGCCCTCAAAGACTCGTTGAAGGAAGAGGCCGCCGCCGAGGGCCGCCGCTTTGCGAGCGGCCGTGAGGCCATTCGTTGGCTCGAGACCTAATCGTTCTCCCGCGCTTCAAGCGCGACTATCGAGACGCTCGTAAGCACGCCGAATTCGACGTTGAGACGCTCGAGTACGTCTTTGACGTCCTGATCTCTGGGGAGAGGCTCCCATCGGCGCTGCATGAGCATCGTCTCGGGAAGCGGAGCAAGAGCTGGAGCGGCTTCACGGAGTGCCATCTGGGAGCCGACCTCCTGCTCATATACCGAGTCCGGCGGCGCGCCGTGGTCATGCATCGCATCGGGTCGCACAAGCAGTTGTTCGGGGCGGCGCGACTTCGCGAGCGTCAACCGGAGCGGCGTCGGCGTAAATCGAAATAGCCCAATGCGCAGTGGCCATAGACAATTAGAACTTTCGAGTACGGTGCGAACGCATCCGCCGCCCCTCTATTCACCCCGACTCTCGCCCTTAGTGGTTCAACTCCCTCGCATCACACAAACAGGAGGAGCAATCGCGACCCGCGCGGTCCGCCGCCGCGCCCGTCGCTCATCGGGCCTTACCCCACAAAATTGACGAGGGGTATGAGAAATGGCGGCTAAGTCCCCATCTGCCCGTACTTGGGCTTACCGCCGCGCTCGAACCGGTGGTACGTTGCACCCGTGCCGCTCGTGACCGACTCCACCCGTTTGAGCGCCGTCGGTACCGTACCGCTGCCGAAGAGCCGCTTGCCGGACCCGAGCACCACCGGGAAGATGAACAGCCGGTACTCGTCGATCAGATCGTTCTGCAGCAGCGTCTGAAGTACCTCGGTGCTGCCCCAGGTGTGCAGTGTCAGGTCGGGTTGCTGCCGGAGCTTCCGCAGTTCAGCGACCGCGTCGCCCTTGATCAGGCTGGCGTTCTTCCAGGTGACGCGCTCGAGGCTGCGCGACAGCACGTACTTGGGCCGCGAGTTGAGCGCGGTAGCGATAGAGTTATTGGGGTCGGTGACCTTGGGCCAGTAATTGGCGAAGATGTCGTAGGTCTTGCGCCCGAGCAGGAAGCCGTCGGCGTCCGCGAACCCTTCGGTGACCAGCCGGCCCATGACATCGTCGACATAGGGGGCCTGCCAGCCTCCGTGTAGGAAGCCGCCCTCGGGATCCTCGTCCGGACCGCCGGGAGCCTGCATGACGCCGTCCAGGGTCAGAAATGCATTCACGATGATCTTGGACATACCCTCGTTCTCCACCACAAAGACGAACCAGACCGGCCCAAACCGACAGGCTGGGCACGACCCTTCTCGGACGCTCGTGTCTGACCACTATCGGGAGAGTCTCTGAACGGCCGATTACCTGCGCACGGCGTCTTTCAGCTGCTCGTCCCATCGCCAGTCCGCCTGGCCGGCGGCGACCTCGACGCCACCGATCCAGCGCGAAGGAGGATCGAGAGAGCGGAAATCCACCTCCCCACACAGCACCGCGCGCCCAGTTTCGGTGATTGCCGCTGTGTCGGTCCATGGAGGATTGGATCTGCCTGCGTAATCCACACCACCGGGCGAGCGCGTAAAGAGCGGCGCACTCAAGGTCTCCATGCTCAATACACGGCGGGCCCAAGCCCCGTCGCCCCTACCCGGAAGCGGATCGCTTTCATGCATCTGCCAGTAGATTCTGCTGAGTTTTGCAATGCCGTCCCAGTGTGGGGGTGGCTGCGCCATCAATCTCAATGCCAGCTCCTCAGTGAGCGCAAGGCCGTTGGCGATAGAGGGCAGTTCGCGCAGGTGGCGATGCAGGGCCGGGCCCAGCAACGGCAATGCAGGAGTACCGCGACGCACGATCGCCGCGAGCGGACGCGGATCGGGGTTGGTCAGAGCATGCCAAGCCTCAAGGCCCAACTGCAACTGCGCTTCGCTGACGGATTTTCGGGTTGTCCATAGCAGGCGCAGCGCTTCGGGCGGCAGTTCTGCCAGCCCGCTAAAGTATCTGGCCCCCGGGAAATCGGAGATATTGACGAGTTCCAACCGGGGTGGACGCCGATGTCTTGCGTAATGTCCCAGCAGGTGGATCAGTGCTAGCTGGCAGACGCAGTCGTGCTCGAACCAGAGTACGACGCGCTCATAATCGGCCGAGTCTTGGAGCTCGCGCTCTTTTTCCTCAAGGCCTCGAGTTTGCCCTTCGTAGTCACCGTCCTGACGGTACGTATCGATGATGAAGCGTGCCCGCTGCTCGACACACCCAGGACCCTCGCGCACCGGACCCTCCAGGTAAGGATAGATATCCACGTACCAACCGCCGCGAAAGCCAGCTTGCTGTGAAAGGTTGATCAGGTCGTGACCGCCCCGCATGTGGAGCGTTCGAAGATCGCCGTCGAGCACCGAGACACTCATCGCCTCGTGCGCGAGCGTCATTTCGGCGATATGACGCTTGAGCGCAGCCCAGCTGTCGAAGCGCAGTTCGCGAGCGATCAGAAACTGCGCCTCGGCGAGCTTTGGGGGTGTGCCCTTAAAGCGTGCGGTCGCCGCTGGATCACCGGCGCGCGCCGCCTTGAGAAGTTCCTTGGCGCGCTTTTGCTGTTGCTCGAAGTTGAGGCGAAAATCCCGGAGGCGACGAGCCTCGTAGTCGTCATCTTCCATGGCAAACCCCTTTCGTGCGCCTGCGTCCGCTCAGGCTGAAAAGGGATGCATTGACCTTGAAGTGTCGGGTCGTCGTGTCGTGGGCGCAGCCCTTTCCGCGGACGTGGATGCTCCGACCGAGCGATATCGATTGTAGGGCACGGCTCTCCGAACGCAAAGCACAGGTCGTTGCCCGGAATCAGCTTGCGTGACGACTGTAGTGGCTGAATGGCTGCCTTCGCGTATGCCGAAAAACATATCCGTCATCGGCGTGATCACCGTTGTGCCGGCTCGCGCTGTACGCTCGAACGGCGCATCAGAGTCTTCGATAAATATCTGTGCGATCAGGCCGCCCGCGGGCGTGCCCGTCATCAAGCGTCCTTCAGATCGAGCGGTCGCGGCTGCCGTCCATCGATATCCGTGAACCCGTATTCCAGCGCCAGTTGCGCGGCGACGAGCACCCGTCCCGTCCGGCGCATCACCTGCCGATCCCGAGCGAGCGCCGAGACTGCCCGGCCGAGGAATTCCGGACTCTCCGAGTTCGACAGATCGAACGATCCAGCGGCGGCCATGACCGCCTCCGTTCTCACCAGCCCCGGATAAAGTGCCACGACGGCCACACCGACGGAACCGAGTTCCTGCGCCATGTCCGCGGTGAGCTTGTCCGTCGCCGCCTTCGCGCAGCCGTAGAGCGCATTACTGATGTATTTCTGCGCCGCCCAGAAGGAAATGTTCACGATCAGCCCCGAGCGCGCCTCGACCATCGTCCGGGCGGCCAGCTGGCTTGCGAC
>JASHYG010000318.1 GCA_030043215.1 Gammaproteobacteria bacterium | reverse complement strand
GCCTTCGCATCGAGCAGGATCGACCGGCGCACCTTCTCCGACCAGTAGTCGAAGTGCGCGATGCGCCGGAGCGAGGCCTCGATGCCGCCGATCACGATCGGCACGTTCGGGTAGGCCTCGCGCACGCGCTGCGAGTACACGATGACCGAGCGATCGGGCCTCTTTCCGCCGACCCCGCCCGGCGTGTAGGCATCGTCGCTGCGCACGCGTCGGTCGGACGTATAGCGGTTGACGAGCGAATCCATGTTTCCGGCGGTGACGCCGAAGAACAGGCCCGGCGGGCCGAGCGCCTTGAAGGCCTCGGCGCTGTGCCAATCGGGCTGCGAGATGATGCCCACCCGGAATCCCTGCGCCTCGAGAACCCTGCCGATGAGCGCCATGCCGAAGCTCGGGTGATCGACGTACGCATCGCCGGTCACGATGATGATGTCGCACTGGTCCCAGCCGAGCTCATCCATCTCGGCGCGCGACATGGGCAGGAACGGAGCCGTGCCGAAACGCTCGGCCCAGTGCTTGCGGTAGCTCGTGATGTCGCGCGCGGCTTGCATGGGACCGTGGATTACACCAGAACCCGCGTTCGTTGGCGACGCGGCCGCAGCTCAGCTCTCCGAGTTCCCCCCGGCAGCTCGCGAACGTCGCTCGTTACCGAACGTTCGGGGCAACGTGTTCTCTCACGTGCGCCAAGTGCCACTCGGCGTGCTCGCGCATGTCACCACGGTCGATATCTGCCGAGCACAATGTCGCCGTCTTGACGCTCGCCATGCTTCTGCAGAGCCAGAGTAGCTCCGGTTGAATCCAGTCGCGGAACAGCGGCTCCGCCTTCTCGTCCAGGTGAGCGAGATCCCATTCGACAGGACCCATGCAGGTCGTCTCGAAGTCTATGAATACAGACTCGCCGTGGACGATGAGCACGTTGTACGGATGCGGCGAGCCATGTATGGGGACAGATTTCCTGGCAGAGACCAGCCCGTCGAGCCTCGCCTGCAATCGATCGAACGTATTCGCGAGCAGACTACGGTCGGCTGAGCTCGTTGCCGGCAGTGCGGTGCGGTCCGAGAGAAGTGAGCGCACAAAGCGCAACTCCTCCATGTAGGAGGGAAGACTCGCTCTCAGCGACGCGGGGAGCTGGCCCAGCGCGGTATGCAAGCGCCTCAACGCTTGCGCCAGCCGGTCGGGTGGCGGCTCGGCTGCAGAGGGCTGGGCGTGATACTTCCAGAAAGTCATCTCGAGTCCGTCGCGACAGTGAACCATGGCCGGCAACTCCGGCGCAGGCGAGACGACCGGCCCGCCGAGTGCGCACAGTCCTTGTGCGACCTGTAATTCGGTATGCAGGCGCGAGCTGCGTCCGACGCTGACTTTGGCGACTACCTCTGCCGGCCGGAGCCATGCCACGGCATTGTTCGTCGATCGCAAAGGCATCGGCTGCTCGACCGTGAGGCCGAACCCCCGCGCGACATCGGCGGCGACCGAGATTGCGTCGCGCACCTTCATCACATGGATCGGTGGTGTCATGTGGCAGCGCCGCCCGCGATCAACCGCGTGCCCGCACCCGTGGGGTTCTCGGCCTGGGGTTGCCGCGCTGCCGGATCTAAGTCATTGTCCGCGCTAGAGGTTATCGAAAATCGATAAATTTCGTTTGACTTTCGCCAAGTTCTGTATCGATAATCGATATTAATATCGAAATTCGATAAGGAAGAGAGGCTATGAAAACCCTGGACGAGAATCTCTTGTCGTCGAAGCTGGCGAAACCCTTCGGCCAGAAATCGCTGTCGTCGGGCCTTGCGGTGGCACTCAAGATCGCTCAAGTGATCATCTCCGCACTGTTCGCCATAGCGGCCGTCGCCGCGGTCTTCACCACAACCCTCTTCATCCTCGTGGCCATGCACCGCGTGCCCGCAAAAGTATTCAACGGCCCGCACCGCGGCGACAACATTCTCTCGACATGGACGGTGGCGATTCCGTATCTCGTCTATGCAGTCGTCGCCACACGCGGCGCCCTCCTCATCGTGCGCCGGTTGCAGAGCGTGTTCTCATCGTTCGTGGCCAACCAGCCCTTTGCCCGCGACAATGCTGCGCATCTGCGCGCAATCTGGCTCACGCTCGTCGTGATCGAGATCACCCGAATCACCGCGTTCATCGTCATGCACGGGCTCACGGCGGCTTTCGCCTCCGCCGCGAGCGTCACCTTTCCGCGAGGCCTCGATCCGATCGATCCGGTGCGCTGGTTCGTGATCTTCGTGGTGCTGATCCTGGCGGAGGTATTCCGCCAAGGCGCGCAGTTGCGTGAAGACAGCGAGCTCACGGTTTGACGCGTCATGACCATACGCGTGAGCCTCGACAAGGTCCTGGCCGACCGTGACATGTCGCTGACGGCGCTCAGCGAGCGAATCGGGGTGACGATCGCCAACCTCTCCATTCTCAAGACCGGCAAGGCGCGGGCGGTGCGCTTCTCGACACTGGATGCGCTGTGCCGAGCGCTCGAGTGCCAGCCCGGCGATATCCTCTCATTCGACGCGGGCTCCGTGCAGACTGACACCGGAGACGGAACCGAATGAGCGTGCTCGAGGTGGAGTATGAAGAGATTCAAACACGAAGCGGAGCTATTCAAAGCGGCGTTGCTCGCCGGCATTGCATATGCGGAAGGCCGCAAGGCGGTCGAGTTCGAGGCCACCGATTCGGCGAGCGACAAGGCGCTGTACGTCTATCGCTTGCTCGTGCACGACAAGCTCATCGCGCCGATGCCGGAGAACCAGGTGGCCGAGAAGACCGTTCGCCATCGGCTGGCGGCCTGGTATGCGCATCAGCTCCCCGAGGGACATCCGCTGCTGGATTAGGCTGCCGGATTAGTCTTGCCCCCTTCTCAGGATTGACCTAGGCTGTCGCAAAATCGGGGCGTTGGGGGGGTGACCGTGAGAGCTTTCGTCAAACACTGCGGTTCGGTCTGGATGGGGGCGCTCGCGCTCGCAGCCTGCCTGGCGCTGGTGTCCGCACCGGCCGCGCGGGCGCAGGGCATATCAGCCAGAGTGCTCATGGACCGCGCGCAGATCCAGGACCTGATCACACGCTACTACTACAATTTCGGCAACTCGAATCCCGAGAGCTTCTCGGATTTCTATGCCGACGACGCCGAGCTGATCCTCGGCAACACCCACTACAAGGGGAAGGACGGGATCGAGAAGGCATACAAGCAAGCCGGGGGACGCGGCGGCCCGCCGCGCAGACCCTATTCCTTCAACGTCACGATCAGCAACCCGCTCATCGTCGTGCACGGCAACACGGCGACCTCACAATTGATCTTCACCGAATTCCTGATCGAGAAACAGGGTGATGCGCTGAGCGTCAGGACACAGGGCCGGGAATACGCCACGTTCGTCAAGGTGCAGGGCCAGTGGCGCTACAAGACGCGCCAGATCAAAGGCGGCACCGAGCCACCGGAGGGCTGGAAGGAGTAGCGGAGCTCGCTCGCCAGGTCCGGTGCGATCTCTCCGACGCCGCTGGAGCGTCGATGGGCATCCAAGCGGCGCCGTCAGCGTCCGGCTTGGCTCGCCATCCTGTTCCCGGGCGTAAGATCAGTCCGCCCGACAGAAGGAATATCAACCCTGATGACATCGCCGGGGGCCAAAGCGCAGGCGTCCGCTCGCTTGCCGTGACAGCATGACGCGCCAGGCTCGGGGGCCGTTCCGGTCGCTCGGAAACTTCAATTATCGCCTGTGGGCAGCCGGTGCGTTCGTTTCGAACGTCGGAACCTGGGCCCAGCGCGTGGCACAGGACTGGCTCGTGCTCACGCAGCTTTCGCATCACAGCGCAAGCGCCGTAGGGGTGGTCATGTCGCTGCAGTTTGGGCCCCAGCTGCTGCTCCTGCCCTGGACGGGACTTGCCGCCGACCATCTGGAGAAGCGCAAGCTGCTCATGGCGACGCAGGCGGCGATGGGGGTGCTGGCTCTGGTATTGGGCGTGCTCACCGTCGAGCGGATTGTGCGGCTGTGGCACGTTTATGTGTTCGCCTTCCTGTTCGGCTGCGCGAGCGCATTTGACGCACCCGTCCGGCAGACCTTCGTAACGGAACTGGTGGGCGATGCGGATCTGTCCAATGCAGTGGCCCTCAACTCTACCTCGTTCAACTCCGCACGCATGATCGGCCCGGCCGTTGCCGGCTTCTGCATCGCGGCGCTGGGCACGGGTTGGGCTTTCCTTGCCAACGGAATCTCGTTCGGGGCGGTACTCTGCTCGCTCAGTCTGCTGCGTGTACACGAGCTCCAGGTAAGCGGCAAGACCGTGCGCGCGCGGGGTGGACTCATGGAGGGGTTCCGCTACGTCTGGCGGCGGGCGGATCTGAGGGCGATCGTGATGATGCTGTTCCTGATCGGCACGTTCGGTCTGAACTTTCCGATCTTCATCTCGACCATGGCCGTCAGCGTCTTTCACCTCGGCGCCGAGCGCTACGGACTTCTGAACTCGTCCATGGCGGTCGGCACGGTAATCGGCGCGCTCCTCGCGGCGGGTCGCGAGCGGCCGTATTTCCGGCATCTGCTCGGCAGCGCTGCGGTGTTTGGCGGCGGATGCCTGCTCGCCGCGAGCATGCCGAATTACTGGCTATTTGCCGGCGCGCTCGTCATCGTCGGCATCTCGGCCCTGACATTCACCAATGGGACCAACAGCTTCATGCAGCTGACGACCGAGCCCGCTATGCGTGGCCGCGTGATGGCGATTCGCCTGGCGCTGGCGCTCGGTACGACACCGATTGGCGCACCCATGATCGGCAGGGTCGCGGATTCCTTCGGCCCACGCTGGGCGCTTGCGCTGGGCGGGACGTCGGGATTGCTGGCTGCATTGGTCGCGGTGTGGCACTGGCGCGGCAATCGCGTGGATGCCGAAGCAGGCAACATCAGCCGTGACGGAAAGTGACGAAGCAGGCCGATCAATAATTCAACGATCGTAGTTCATACAGTAGTGGGCTGCTCTCGAGCTGGGTGGACTGGTTGATCGCAGTGGCCCTAGGATCGGTATCCGCGCAATGCAGGGCAGGGCTGCGTCATGCGGGATTCGGATTCCGAACGTCTGGATGAAGCGCAGTCGCTGGTTGGCCGCGTGGCGCTGGTCACGGGCGCCAGCCGGGGCGTCGGGCGGGGTATTGCCCTCGCGCTCGCAGATGCGGGTATGGTGGTTTATGGCACCGGGCGCACCGTCGAGCAGGCCGATTTCCCGGAAGCCGTGGTGCGCGTTCCCTGCGATCATCGGGATGACCGTCAGGTCGAGGCGGTGTTCGAGCGAGTTTGGACTGAGCGCGGGCGTCTCGATGTGCTGGTGAACAACGCCTGGGGCGGCTACGAGCGCATGGTCGAGCAGGGGGAGTTCACCTGGGCGCGGCCGTTCTGGCAGCAGCCGCGCTGGCGGTGGGACGCCATGATGAACGCTGGCGTCCGCGCCGCATTCGTCGCAAGCCAGCTGGCCGCCCGGACGATGGTCGAGGCGCGCTCGGGGCTGATCGTGAACATTTCCTTCTGGGCGGCGCAGAAATACATCAGTAATGCGCTCTACGGCTGCGCGAAGGCGGCGACGGACAAGCTCACCGCGGACATGGCGCAGGAACTCGGTTCCGTCGGTGTGGCCGTCGTGGCACTTTATCCGGG